>JAFUJY010000156.1 GCA_017467985.1 Bacillota bacterium | reverse complement strand
GCACAGCCGTGGCCTGGGGCAGCGATTTGACCTATGAATATGTAAGAATTAATGGAGATTACAGGAGTTAAGTTATGGTACACGAGAATACATATAAAGCCAATGTTTTGATGGAGGCACTTCCTTATATCAAGGAATTCAGCGGCGAAATCGTTGTAATTAAGTACGGCGGTGCTGCTATGGTGAATGAAGACATTAAGCAAACCGTTATGGAAGATATCGCTCTGATGAAGCTGATCGGTATGAAGCCGGTCATCGTTCATGGCGGCGGCCCGGAGATCAACCAGATGCTGAAGGCTGTGGGCAAGGAAAGCGTTTTCAAGAACGGTCTGCGTGTGACTGACGAAGAAACCGTGGAGATCGCAGAGATGGTTCTGGCAGGTAAGGTCAATAAGGGGATCGTACAGCTGCTGGAGAAGCAGGGCGTTGCCGCCGCTGGCCTGTCCGGTAAGGATGGTAATACCATGATCTGTACCAAGAATATGCCCAATGGCGAGGATATTGGATTTGTAGGTAAGATCACCCAGGTCAATACCGAGTTGATCGATACCATGCTGGCTGCAGGTTTTACCCCCGTTATCGCGCCCATCGGAACTGATGCCGAAGCCCAGAGTTATAATATCAATGCGGATTACGCCGCACTGCATATTGCTAAGGCTCTGAAAGCCAAGAAACTGGTATTCATGACTGACGTACCGGGTATTTTGCGGGATGTAAATGATCCTTTATCCTTTATCAGCGCAATTGACGCCAATGGGGCTAAGGAATTGATTCAGGATGGTACTGTCAGCGGCGGTATGATTCCCAAGGTGAAGAGTTGTCTGGAGGCCATTGAAGGCGGTGTTCAGAATGTACATATTCTGGATGGCCGTATCGAACATTGCCTGTTGCTGGAGTTCTTTACTTCTAAGGGTATTGGTACACTGATCAGTCGGGACAAGGAGGACTAAAAAATGGAGACTATGCAGGAAATTGTGGAGATGGGGCAGCAGTATGTAATGAATACCTATGGCCGTTTGCCCTATGCCTTTACAAATGGAGAGGGCGTGTATCTGTACGATATGGATGGCACCAAGTATCTGGACTTTGTATCCGGTATTGCGGTCAATTCTCTGGGTTATGGCAACGAAGCACTGATCAATAACTTGAATGACCAGATGCACAAGGTATTCCATACTTCCAATTTGTACTGGATCGAGCCCCAGAACAAGCTGGCCAAGAAATTAGTAGAAAACAGCTGTTTTGACAAAGCCTTTTTCTGTAACAGCGGTGCGGAATCCACCGAATCTGCCCTGAAGCTGGCCCGTAAATACGGTAATATGGTGGGCGGCCCGGAAAAATGTGAGATTATCACCATGAAGAATTCCTTCCATGGTCGTACCTTTGGTTCCATCACCGCCACCGGTCAGACCAAGTATCAGAAGGGTCTGGGTCCCATGCTGCCCGGCATTTTGTACGCCGAGTACAACAATATTGATTCCATCAAGGCACTGGCCAGCAAGGAAAAGACTTGTGGAATTATGGTGGAGCCGGTACAGGGCGAGGGTGGCGTAATCCCCGCTGACCCTCAGTTCATGAAGGAACTGCGTGACCTGTGTACCGAACTGGATATTCTGATGATGGTGGACGAAGTGCAGACGGGTGTAGGTCGTACCGGTAAGCTGTTTGGTTATCAGCACTACGGCGTGGAGCCGGATGTGATGAGCCTGGCAAAGGGCTTGGGCGGCGGTATGCCCATCGGCTGCATGCTGGCCAAGGACTTCTGTGCTAAGGCATTCCAGCCCGGTGATCATGCATCCACCTTTGGTGGTAACTTCCTGTCCGCTACAGCCGGTTTGACCGTGCTGGAAGAGATCGAGCGTCTGGACCTGGTTAAGAATGCGGAAGAAAATGGTGCATATCTGCAGGCTAAGGCTGCAGAACTGGCCAAGAAGTATGATTTTATCACCGAAGTTCGAGGCAAAGGCTTGATGCAGGGCATCATCCTGACCGAGGCTGAGCTGGTGGGTAAGATCCGTGTGGAAGCAGCCAAGCGCGGACTGCTGATCATCGGTGCCGGTTACACTGCACTGCGTATGGTGCCGCCGCTGATTATCTCTAAGGAAGAGATTGACCAGGGTATCGAGATTCTGGATCAGGCGATGGCAGCTGTTGCTGAGGCATAAGTTATGGATACGATCAAAATTGACAGTGGCAAAACTCTGATGATTGCCCATCGGGGCGTTAGTGGTATCGAATGTGAAAATACCAATCCCGCCTTTGTGGCCGCGGGCAACCGCAGCTATTTCGGTGTGGAGACGGATGTACATGTAACCGCGGACGGCGTATTTGCCATCTTTCACGATGACAACACCAAGCGCCTGGCGGGGGTGGACATGGTAATTGAAGAAAGCAATTATTCCGATCTGAAAAAACTGCGTCTGAACAGTGGTAAGACGGATCCGGCCATTGTCCGCAGCGACTATTGCATTCCTCAGTTGGCGGAATATATCAGCATCTGCAAGTATTACGACAAAGTTGCTGTGCTGGAACTGAAGAACCGCATGAAAAAGGAAGAGGTAGGGGCGATTCTGGATGTGATTGCAGCTCAAGAGTATCTGGACAAAACCATCATCATTTCCTTTAGTTTTGACAACTTGGTGGATGTTCGGGCCTACAAGCCGGAGCAGACCGTGCAGTTCCTGATTTCTTCCATTGATGATGCGCTGATCGCAAAGTTGGTGGAGTATAAGATGGACCTGGATATTCAGTACCGTGCCCTGACCGCTGAATGGGTGGAAAAGCTTCATGCCAATGGCATCAAGGTCAACTGCTGGACCGTGGACGATCCTGAGGATGGCAAGCGGATGGTAGAGTACGGAGTGGATTATATCACATCAAATATATTAGAATAAGAAAAATTCCCAATATTTCGAGCCGGCTGGCTGCGCAAGCGCAGAACGCCGGCTCGAGAAATAGTGGGACATTTTTTATGTAGAAGGTTACGGATGGTTAGTTGGTAACCCTGTAGAGACATTTTTGGTAATATAACGAAGTAGGAGGGTTACCGCCAACGAATTGGTAACCCTGTACAGACATTTTTATAATATAACTAAGTGACAGGGTTACCGTCGGCGAGTTGGTAACCCTGTGTGGATATTTTTTATAGTATAATTAAGTGACAGGGTTACCGTCGGCGAGTTGGTAACCCTGTACAGTCATTTTTTATAATAAAACCAAGTCACAGGGTTACCGCCAACGGAATTGCCACTGTCTAGTCTCACCCTTTTCCATGGTTACTTCTAATTGTTGGTCACCACAATCCAGAATAAAATGATTATGGTCCTTTAGGGAACGCAGGGTTACCTGGATACAATTAGTATTCCAACGCAAGTCTTGTATCTCCACACAGGTGCGGGTCATTAGGCCGCGGACATGACCCGAAGTCCAACTTTGGGGCAGGGCAGGCAATAGCTGAATACGATATGCATCGGAATAAACCAGGGACTCATTAATGATGCTAACCAGGCTGAAGGCTGTATCGGTACAATAGGTATCTTTGCGGCGGGTGGTGTCGTGATCGGTCATCAGGGAGGCGTACAGAATCTGGCTAGACAGCAGTTTTTTTAGGACATATTCCACGCCATCTGCATGTTTAAGACGTGCCTCCACCAGACCACGATGTACCCAACCATGTCCGGCGGTATCATCGTGAATGTTGTATTTGTCTCGGTTTTGCAGTGCCCGAATAGCAGCCTGCCGCAAATTGGGGTTATCCGTGGTTTCATAGGCTGGCCAGGCGGGATACAAATGGCTGACATGTCGATGATCATTATTTTCCGGATATGCCTCCAATGCCCATTCCTTTAGAGCTCCGGTGTCGTCTAACTGATACTCCGGCAGATTGGCCAGAAGTTTCTCCCAGCGGGCCACAGCCAGTTCATAACCAGGCCGCTTCAGCGCCTTTTCCAGCTGGATAATCATTGTTAGGCCGTCTCGGGCAGCGGATATATCCATTACGGCGTTCATGTGCAGCGCATTATTGTAACCCAAAGAAGTGTTTTCCGGAGAATAGGAGGGCAGAATCAGGTATTTTTCGCCAGCCGCCAGATGTTTTTTATCAGGATCATAACAGGCCTCATCGGCAGAATTCATGTAATACTGGGGAGATACTAATTGTTCCCAGAAGTTTGCCATTTTGGTTAGGAGGGGAAGCAAAATATCTGCAGCCAGGTCCAGCCAGCCCCGCTGAGACAAAGCGGCAAATTCATCGTCGCTAAGACCACCATCATTTATACCCAGAACGGGCCGCAGTTGGTCAAATCGCATGTAGTCATTGATGAGGATTGGGCAGGAGCCGTAACATTGCCAGTATTCAAAAATCGGCAGCAGACACCAGCTGGCCCCCGCATTCCAATATTGGAAGGGATAGGCATTTCTGTATTCTATATGCATGGCCCGGTCTGCATCCGCATTAACAGAAATCTGGATTGCATCGTGCATACCGTAGGACATGTGGGCGTTTGCCATAAAGTCCGGAGAATGACGCAGGAAAAAGGTGATGTACCCTTGAGCCATGGTGGGCAGCTGCGAGGTATTCATGGCACTTACCTGAAGATTCACATTGGCATCCAGGGTATAAATTCCCCGCCAGCCCGGGTTCCATTCGCCGGTCCATAGGGCATGAAGGCGGGGAGCACTGGAGCCTCCACAGCACAACATGGCATAACGGGAATGATGATAAATACGCCGCAGCAATTCATGATTCAGCCGATCCGGCGTTTGCTGCTGCAGAGTGATTAATTCCAGATTGTCGTAATGGGCATATTCTTCATCACCGGACAGATGAAATGTGGTTTTTCGCCATTCCTGCCCATGGATGGCCGCAGAAGCAGCCAGTGCCAGATCATAGGAAAAAGCACCCTCCTCGGTAGTATACTGAGCAATTACCCGATCTACCCGCTGGTACAGGTCCTTCGTAAACTTTTCGTCCATATGGAAGGTGCGATCCAGCGCCACAACCAGTGTAATTTGTCTGGCATCGGTGATGTGCAGACACTCCTCCTGAGGCTGGGAGCTTCCGCCCTTAGTTAAAATGCGAATAGCACAGCCATATCCGCCATCTTTTAACTCACTCTGAGCAAAATAAGGATAGCGGCAAGTAAAAGTTATGGCGTCCGCTGTAAACTGCATGTGGGGCTTTTGCTGGGTGACAGGACCATATTTATCATATGCCTTGCACATTTCCTGAATAGAGTCAAAGGAGAGTGTAACATCCGGCAGCGTATCTTTGTCCGCCCGCATTTGAATGATAATCACATTATCAGGACGGGAAGTAAAAGCCCGGCGCTGCCAGTGATCGCAGGTCACAATGGTTTCAGCAGTTTCGTAACGGGTACAGCGCTCATAATGCTGCATGGGGCCGGCGGGCAATGTCAGCCGCAGCTGCGGACCGGGATGATGGGCATAATAATAACCGGAACTATATAAGTTACCATCTTTGTCGGTAATATCCCAGTTCTTGTCAAAATTCATCACATGCTTTCTGGCATCTTTCAACTGTGAAGGCAGTTCTTCCGGAATATGTCGGGGCTGATCCGCCGGAAAATTAAAATACATATGCTGCAAAATATATGTATCCCCATAAGGCGAACCGGAAGTAATATAACCGATTTCGCCGTTACCGCTGATCATGCCGTCTCGCCAGGCACGACTGCCCGGATCTTCACTTTGGGGAAGAATTTCGTTATAGGTACGTAAAAAAGAATCCTGATCATAAGAATGGTTCATTGTATGGCACCTCCATGGATTTCTTATATTATAGCAGATAGGGACGGAAATGGGAAGAGATTTGGTAATAAAGATTTTATGTAATTGTATTGACATTGCACATAAAATCCATTACAATGTATATATAATATAATGAAAGGAAGTGATTGTATGGCACAGACGAGTGTGAGTATTCGTATTGATGAAGATTTGAAAAAGCAATTCGATGCGTTTTGTAATGATGTGGGAATGACAATGACTACAGCTTTTTGTATTTTTGCTAAAACAGTGGTAAGAGAACAGCGAATTCCTTTTATTATTTCTCGAGATGTTCCCAATGCAGAGACTTTAGCTGCACTGGAGGAGGTAAAGGAGATGAAAGCCCATCCGGAAGAGTACAAGGGCTATACGGATGTGGATGAAATGATGAAGGAGCTTTTGGCATGAAATATACCATTAAACCTACTTCAAAATTTCAAAAGGATTTGAGAAGAGCCCAGAAAAGAGGTACACACCATGTTATCAAATAAGATTCAATCCATTCTGGAAAATGCAGCCAATACTTATGGCATTTTAATCTCGGACGTAATGATTTCAGTCAATAACGAAGTAGTTTGTCGCTGTAAGCGGGAATGCAGAGGCGATGAGCTGTATTTCTTGTATTCTACCAGCAAGCCCATCACCTGCACGGCGGCACTGCAGCTGTACGAGCAGGGCAAAATCGGCCTGGATGATCCGGTAGCCAAGTATATTCCGGAGTTTGCCCACATGAAGGTGAAAACTGCTGAAGGCCTGAAGGAGGCCCAGAATACCATGACCATTCGTCATCTTTTTACAATGTCCTCCGGTCTGAACTATGATCTGAATAGTCCCAGCATTATGGCCCAAAAAGCGAAGGACCCCAATTCTTCCACGTTGGATATTGTACGGGCTATTGCCAAGGAACCTTTGGAGTTTGAACCGGGAACCCATTATTGGTACAGCTTGAGTCATGATGTACTGGGTGCAGTGGTGGAGGTGGTCTCCGGCATGTCCTTTGCCGAATATCTGCAAAAGAATATTTTTGATGTATGCGGAATGGCCAATACTTATATGCAGTATGATCCGGCGCTGCTGGACCGCATCTGCCAGCAGTATATATATGATGAGCAGAAAAAGGCCGTGGTTCCCATGCCCAAGGAGAACCCCTACATTATCACGCCCGCCTATCATTCCGGTGGTGCAGGCATCATCTCCTGTGTAGAAGATTATATGAAATTTGCCCAGGCGCTGACCAATACGGAAAAGCTGCTAAAAAGAGAGACCGTGAACCTGATGCGGACCAATCAGTTAAGTGGTGTGCCTCTGGATGAATTTCAGCTAGGTTGGCAGGGATATGGCTACGGACTGGGTGTGCGTACAAATATGGATGGTAATTTCTCTGCTCCCGGTGAATTTGGCTGGGACGGAGCTGCAGGTGCGTATGTATTGATGGATCCGGACAATCACATCGCCATTTTCTATGCTACACACATCCGCAACTATGGCGGAACCTGTATCAGACCCAATGTACATGAGAAAATAAGAGACGCCGTATATTAAGAAAAAATCCCACCGTTTTCGGTGCGGCCGCGCACAGCGCGAAAGCCGCACCGAAAACGGTGGGATTTTTCAAATATATAATTAAAGCGGTATGCAGTTGTGTTGACCTATTTTTT
>JAFUJY010000155.1 GCA_017467985.1 Bacillota bacterium | reverse complement strand
TCTCTCAAAGCCCTTAAATTCCGGATCACAGAAAGCTCTGGTCAGCTGTCTTGCACGGTCAGGACGGAAATTATAGAAGATGATAGAATCGTTGGCCTGAATCTTCGCAGTAGGCTCATCATTTTTCAGAATCACGGTCGGCAGAACGAACTCATCGGTTGCACCCTTTTCATAGGACTGCTTCATTGCGCACATGGGGCAGGCAGCGGTTTCACCCTTGCCATATACCAGCGCATCATAAGCCTTTTCCTCGCGCTCCCAACGATTGTCACGGTCCATTGCATAATAACGTCCGGACAGAGTTGCGATCTCACCAACACCCAGTTCTTCCATCTTGTTCATCAGCTGCTTTACATACTCAATACCAGAAGACGGAGGTGTATCACGGCCATCCATGAAACCGTGTACATAAACCTTAGTCAGACCATTGCGTTTAGCCAGCTCCAACAGACCATATACATGCTCGATATGGCTGTGAACGCCGCCATCAGACAGCAGACCCATCAGATGCAGGGCACTATCATTCTTCTTACAATTTTCAACTGCATCCAACAGTGCAGGATTGGTATAGAAATCACCATCCATAATGGCCTTGGTGATCTTGGTCAGATCCTGGTATACAATACGACCGGCACCAATGTTCAGATGTCCAACCTCAGAGTTACCCATCTGGCCTGCGGGCAGACCTACATCCATACCACTGGCATTACCGGGCACACAGGGCCACTCCTTGATCATCTGATCAAAGTTAGGGGTCTTAGCAATGGATACTGCATTAGAATCAGCAACGGTATTGATTCCGAAACCATCCAGAATCATCAGAATTGTTGTTTTCTTGCTCATTTTCATTCCTCTTAATAATTTACAATCTTAGCAAAATCAGCCTTCAGGCTGGCACCGCCAACCAGACCGCCGTCGATATTGGGCATAGCAAACAGTTCAGCTGCATTGCCTGCATTTACGCTGCCGCCGTACTGTACGCGGATCTCGTCAGCCACTTCCTGACCATATACTTCAGCAACAACCTCACGGATAGCGCCGCAAACCTCTTCAGCCTGTACGCTGGTAGCGGTTCTGCCGGTACCGATAGCCCAGATAGGCTCATAAGCGATAACAGCCTTCTTAGCATTTTCAGGAGTAACATCCTTCAGAGCGATCTTGGTCTGCAGACGAACCAGATCAATGGTGATACCCTGATCACGCTGCTCCAGAGTCTCACCTACACAGATGATCGGAATCAAATCATGCTCAAAAGCCTTCAGAACCTTCTTGTTTACGATTTCATCGGTCTCACCAAAATATGCTCTGCGCTCAGAATGGCCCAGAATAACATACTCACAACCGCACTCCTTAATCATGTTGGGAGCAACTTCACCGGTGTAAGCACCGCTCTCCTCATAATACATGTTCTGAGCACCAATCTTGATATTGGTTCCCTTGGTAGCCTCAACTGCCAGCAGCAGAGATACAAAGGGAGGGCAAAATACAACTTCAGTCTTTTCGTTATCAGCAACCAGGGGCTTTAAGGTCTCAATCAGCTCCAGATCCTCCTTGGGGGTCTTATTCATCTTCCAGTTTCCTGCAACAATTGTCTTACGCATTTTTCTTAGCTCCTTTTTCATAAAATCAGGCGGACCTGCAGCCCGGCCGCAGGCGCCGCCCAAATTCTTATTCTTACTTATCGTTTACTGCAACAACACCGGGCAGTTCCTTACCTTCCAGGAACTCCAGAGAAGCACCGCCACCGGTGGAGATGTGACTCATCTTGTCACCAAAGCCCAGCTGGTTAACAGCTGCAGCACTGTCGCCGCCGCCGATAATGGTGGTAGCATCCTTCAGAGAAGCCAGCGCCTCAGCAATTGCTACAGTACCCTTAGCAAAGTTGGACATTTCAAATACGCCCATGGGTCCATTCCAAACAACGGTCTTAGCATCAGCCAGAGCCTCAGCGTACATAGCCTGAGTCTTGGGACCGATATCCAGAGCCATCTCGTCTGCTTCCAGGTTGCCTTCGCAAGCACGGAAAGGAGCATCGTTATTGAATTCCTTAGAAACCATGTTATCAACAGGCAGCAGCAGCTTAACGCCCTTCTCCTCTGCCTTAGCCATCATTTCCTTAGCATACTCGATCTTGTCCTCTTCCAGCAGAGACTTACCAATCTCATAACCCTGAGCCTTCATGAAGGTATATGCCATACCACCACCGATGATCAAAGTATCAACCTTGTTCAGCAGGTTGTTGATAACATTGATCTTATCAGAAACCTTAGAACCACCCAGAATAGCCACGAAAGGACGAACCGGATTATCTACAGCATTACCCAGGAAGTTAATTTCCTTCTCCATCAGGTAACCTACAACTGCGGTATCAACAAACTGAGTTACACCTACGGTAGAGCAGTGTGCACGGTGAGCAGCACCGAAAGCATCATTTACATATACTTCACACAGAGAAGCCAGTTCCTTGCTCAGCTCTTCGCCGTTCTTGGTCTCTTCCTTGCGGAAACGAGTGTTCTGCAGCAGAACAACATCACCATCGTTCATAGCAGCTACAGCAGCCTTAGCATTCTCACCAACTACGGTGTCATCGTTTGCAAATACAACTTCCTTGCCCAGATGCTCGGACAGACGCTTAGCAACAGGAGCCAGAGAGAACTTCTCTTCCGGACCATTCTTCGGCTTACCCATATGAGAGCACAGAATCACCTGGCCACCGTCATTGATTAACTTCTTGATGGTCGGCAGAGCTGCAACGATACGGTTCTCATCCGTAATCACACCATCTTTCATCGGTACGTTAAAATCGCAGCGCACCAATACCTTTTTACCCTTTAACTGGATATCATCCACTGTCTTTTTATTCAGCATTTCCAAATGCTCCTTTAAAATTGTTGAAAATATATTGTACAGGCTCTGCCTGTTACAAACACACTTAATATCCGCAGACCTCTGCGATGTACCGGGCCAAGTCAACGATCCGGTTAGAATACATCCACTCATTATCGTACCATGCCACAACCTTGACCATGTTGCCATCAATCACCAGTGTGGACAAAGCATCAATAATGGAGGATCGGGAATCCTTACGGAAGTCGATGGACACCAACGGCTCCTCAGTATATCCCAGAATAATATCATCTGCAGCACTCTTAAACACTGCATTGACCTCCTGCTTGGTAACAGGCTTCTCCAACTCCGCTACAAAATCCACGATGGAAACTGTTGGAGTTGTAACCCGCATAGCCATACATGTCAATTTTCCCTTCAAAGAAGGAATAACCTTTGCAACGGCCTCAGCCGCACCGGTGGGGGTGGGAATAATAGACTGGGCAGCAGCTCTTGCACGGCGCAGATCAGAATGAGGCAAGTCCAAAATCTTCTGATCATTGGTATAGGAATGTACTGTGGTCATCATACCCTTTACAATACCAAACTTGTCCTGCAGCACCTTCGCTACCGGGGACAGACAATTGGTGGTACAAGAAGCATTATCTACGATAAAATCCGTTGCAGGATCAAATGTCATATGATTCACACCCATAACAAAGGACTTGGTTCCCTTCGCAGGACAAGAAATAATTACTCGCTTTGCTCCCGCATCCAAATGGGCCTGAGACTTCTCAACGGATGCAAAAAATCCGGTGGACTCAATTACGATATCAATCCCCATCTCTTTCCAGGGAAGATTCTTAGGATCCCGTTCTGCAACAACCTTAATCAGCTTACCATTTACAACCAGATCTTTGCCTCTTACCTCTACCGTACCTGCATATTTACCAAAGCAGGAATCGTATCTCAGCAAATGGGCCAACGTGGCTGCATCTGTCAGGTCATTAATCGCAACAATATCCAGTCCCTTTTCCAGACCAATCTTAAATGCGTTGCGGCCGATACGACCAAATCCATTAATTGCAATACGCGCCATATTCTTTCAGCCTCTTTCTTGATAATTTTCCCATAGATACCCGGCATATTCCAGACTCATCCAGACACGCCCCGGCTCCAGCGTTTGAAGCAGATACCTTACCCCCGCCACCGAAGACACATCCGCTGTAATACGAATGTCATTTACAATTGCGGGCATTTCCTTATTACGAAACAAGAGTTTCCCCATTGCATCATAATAATTACCGGCCCACTCAAAGCAGACATCCTTTTCCTGCAGCCACTGTTTCAGTTGACCGGACATGCCCCCAAACTCAGGGGCACGGATATAACTGCAGCCTTCCGGCGCTTCTTCCGGCAACAAGGAAACCTGCCATCCATTCAAAACATCCCTCAGCCATTCTTCTAACTGAACTGTCTTGAATAACTCCGGCATCCATTTCCTGGCATCCGTAAGCCATTGGCTGCCTTGAGGCGTAATCCTCATGCCGCCCTTGCCATTGGCAAGCAAGCCTTGTGCTGCCAATATACCACACTCCTTACGGATGATGGCCGGCGACAGACCCGTACGAACTGCTAAAACTCGTCTGCCCGTATCTACGGAACTTTTTAATTCGAACATAATCCGGAAGCGCCT
Source organism: Bacillota bacterium (assembly GCA_017467985.1). GTDB lineage: Bacteria > Bacillota > Clostridia > Lachnospirales > Bianqueaceae > Faecimorpha. The sequence goes on along the minus strand of JAFUJY010000155.1, from coordinate 1,057 downwards.
GTAAAAGATGCGCCGCTGCTCCGGCATCATCTGCATACTCCATTCCAAAACAGAATGCATACACAACGCCTCCTTCATTGGAAACACTCATGACGAATGTCTCCACCATGTATTGTATCCTATCCTACCGTAAAAATCAAGTGTTTGTGTAAAATTTAACACTATAATCATAACATTTTCTCAGACATGCGAATAAAAAATATATACAATAATACACAAGATGTGGGCTGTTACACCCACATCTTGTACAACTCATATTATTATCATTTCATTTTCCCGGCAAATCAGCCTCATTGAACCATCCTCAATCAAATAGGCTTCGCCATGCAGTTCCCGAAGATCATCCTCTATCATGATATAACTGCCGTCCACCAATACAACAAATTCATGTCCCATACTGTCTTTGAACGTAATATCTTCATACAGGCGCTTTCCATCCAGAATATTGCCCTTCACCATCTGATAATGGGGAAGCACCATGATGTCCGTTAATCCTAAACCGGGAATAAATCTTTGATATTCCGGATCCACTGATTCTCCCGGCTCCTCCGGCTGCGCATAAACTACTTCTGCACAATTCATGGTTCCTGCGCTGATACCCATTACAATACCATCAAACTTCTGAAGAAGTTCCCGCAGACCAATCCGCTGAAAAAATGCATTTTCTGTGGGTACATGCCCACCCGCCAGAATCACAAAATCACTCTCTGCAAGTAAATGAGGCAGTTCGCTCTCATTGCGGCTGTCACACAAAACCATCCTGCGAATAGACAGACCATGGAAGTTAAATGCCTTATAAAAAGTCTCTCCCATCTCGTCATTTCCTTCGTAACTGTCCGGATAGGCGCATATGATCAGACAGTTGGATTCCGGCCGCCACCGCTGCCTCATTTTCTCCACAAACTCATTTGTTACATTTAATATGCATGGGAGGTCCGCACCCTCCGGCACATTATCATCACATGGACTGCTTGTCAAAAAAATCCGCATTGATCTCTTTCCTTTCTTTTGGCATTACAATATTAAACGTTGCCGGCTTCTTATCATTCTTATACCC
>JAFUJY010000154.1 GCA_017467985.1 Bacillota bacterium | reverse complement strand
TCTGGAGTGGGTGCAGCATGCCTTTGGGGGAATCCGTGTGTGTGTATGCGTGCTGATTCTGAACGCAGTGGTTAAGCTGTGGAAGAAGGCGGTTGTGGATAAGATTACTCTGGTGATTTTCCTGCTTGTGGCGGTGGGCGGTTATTTTACCCCTATCAGCCCGGTAGTATTTGTAGTTGCAGCTGCAATTGCAGGTATTGTATTAAAAAGTATGGGAGGTAAAAAGGCATGATGGTATTTCTCAGACTTTTTTATGAATTTTTTAAGACTGGTTTGTTCGCCATTGGCGGCGGCATGGCCACCATTCCCTTCCTGTATGATATGTCGGATGCCACCGGTTGGTTTACTTATAACGACCTGGCCAATATGATCGCCATCAGTGAGTCCACCCCCGGTCCCATTGGTGTTAATATGGCTACCTATGTGGGCTATATTACCGGCGTGGATGTAGGCGGTGTGGTGATGGGAATTTTGGGTGCAGTGATTGCCACCGTGGGTTTGATTACGCCCTCCATCATTGTGATTTTGATTATTGCGGCTATTTTGAATAGCTTCCGCAATAACCCCTATGTCAATAAGGCTTTTTATGGTCTGCGTCCTGCCTCCACCGGCTTGATTGCGGCCGCAGGCTTGAGTGTGGTTCTTTCCAATTTGTTCTTTGCAGAGGCAGTGGGCCTGGCAATCATTAACTGGAAGGGCTGGATCCTGGCCGCCATATTGTGGGTGCTGACTAACAAGGTGAAAAAGACCAAGGGTTTGCATCCCATTGTGTTCATCCTGGCTTCCGCCGTGGTGGGCGTTGTATTTTCCATGTAATGTGTTATAGCCTGGCAGTGTGTGCTGTCAGGCTATTTTTCATAACTAAACATTGACTTGATCCCACCTTTGGAGTAAAATGAAAGCATAAAAATCCACTACTACAGGAGAGAGTAGTGTGAAAAACAAGTTTTTCACACCGCGTTTTGTGGCTTTCGCCACTGTGAACAGCGGCGATTTTGCTTCGCAAAACCAGCCACAATTCCGAAAGAAAGGATGCTTTCGCTAGGCGAAAGCGATGGTGATTATCATGAAAGTTGTATTGCAGAATCTGACAAAGAAGTTTCCCAGCCGCAATAAAAAGGGCGGCGAGGTGGTCGCGGTAAATGATTTTACGTTTGAAATTCCGGACGGTAAGCTGGTGGGGCTGTTGGGTCCCTCCGGCTGTGGTAAGAGTACCACGCTGAACTTGCTGTGTGGCCTGCAAAAGCCCACCAGCGGCAAGATCTTCTTCGGAGAGGATGAGGTGACCAACCTCCCGGCGGAGCACCGGGGCGTGGGCCTGGTTTTCCAGAATTATGCTCTGTATCCCCATTTGACGGTTTTGCAGAATATTATTTTTCCGCTGCAGAACTTGAAGGGCAAGGACAAGTTGTCCAAGGCAGTAATGACCGAGAAAGCGTATGAGGTGGCGAAACTGGTGCAGATCGATGAGCTGATGGACCGTAAGCCCAGCGAACTTTCCGGTGGTCAGCAGCAGCGTGTGGCCATTGCCCGGGCATTGGTGAAGATGCCCAAGGTATTGCTGCTGGATGAGCCCTTGTCCAACCTGGATGCCCGGCTGCGTCTGCAGACCCGTGAGGAGATTCGCCGCATCCAGCGGGAGACCCAGATCACCACAGTATTTGTAACCCATGATCAGGAAGAAGCCATGAGTATTTCTGATATGATCGTCGTAATGAAGGATGGTGTGATTCAGCAGATCGGCAAGCCCCAGGAGGTGTATGATGATCCGGTGAATCTGTTTGTGGCTAAGTTCCTGGGAACGCCCCCCATCAATGTATTTCGTGGGGAGGTAAAGGGCGACAAGCTGTACATTGGTCAGGAGGCCATTTTGGATATCCAGGGTGTGGCAGATCAGGAAGTGTATGTTGGCATCCGTCCCGAAGGGTTTATCTTGGATGAGCAGGGTGCGCTGGGTTGTGAATTGAGCCGCTTGGAGGTCATGGGTCGGGATGTGAGCGTGGTTTCTACCCATCCTGCTTGTGAAAATACAACCATTCGTTCTATTATTGGTTCTGACAGTAAGGTGGACCTGGGGGCGAAGACCATTCGATTTAATGTGAAGCCCGGCAAGGTGGATATTTTCAGTATGACCACCCAGGAACGCATCCATTTTGAACTGAAGTGAGACAGGAGAAGCAAAAATGGAAAAAAATAATCTGAAAGCATGGCTCTACCTCCTGCCGGCGATTGCTTTTCTGGGCGTGTTTATGGTCTATCCTTTGATTGATGTATTTATTTACTCCTTCGAAGAGGGTTATAACTCCGCATCCCAGACATTCTTTGGCGTGGGTACCTATAATTATTCCTATGTTTTGCATGACCCCTACTTTTTGCAGGCGGTGAAAAATACATTTATTTTGGTATTTATTACGGTGCCCATTTCTACGGGGCTGGCACTGCTGATTTCCGTGGGACTGAGTTCTATCAAAGCGTTGAAGAATCTGTACCAGACCATTTATTTTCTGCCCTATGTGACCAATACCTTGGCGGTGGGCCTGGTATTTATGATTCTGTTCAAAAAGACCCCGTACACCGACGGTCTGGCCAACCTGATTATCAGCTGGTTCGGCGGGGGCTCCATTGACTTTATCGGCGGTCCCTACTGGGCAAAGATGTTTGTTTTGTGCTTTTACACCGTGTGGGTGGTGCTGCCCTTTAAGATTCTGATCCTAACCAGTGCATTGGCATCCGTCAGACAGGATTATTACAATGCGGCCAAGGTGGATGGGACTTCGAAACTGCGTATTTTTACCAGAATCACCCTGCCCATGATTTCGCCCACGCTGTTTTATTTGATTATCACCGGTTTTATCGGGGCGTTTAAGGCCTATAGTGATGTGGTGGCTCTATTTGGTACGGACCTGAATGCGGCGGAGATGAATACCATTGTTGGTTATGTGTACGATATGCTGTACGGTAACAGTGGAGGTTATCCCTCCTATGCATCGGCAGCGGCCATCATACTTTTTGCCATCGTGCTGACCATCACATGCATTAACTTGCTGGTGAGCAAGAAGCATGTGCATTATAATTAAGGGGGTGGGAGGATGAATTACGAAAAAATCGAAAAATCAGCTCAGACCCGTAAAAAAGTGGTCAATGTGGTCGTTTATGTGCTGCTGAGTATCTGGGCCATTATGGTGCTGTTTCCTTTTTATTGGATGATTTTGACCTCCTTTCAGAGTTACAGCGCATACAATTCTGAATACATTCCCCAGCTGTTCACCCTGTCGCCCACATTGCAGAACTATGTGGATGCCTTTACCACGGTACCCCTGGCCCGGTATTTTACCAATACGCTGATCTTTACCCTGGCCACCACAGGGATTATGCTGGTGGTGACGGTGTTGGCAGCCTTTGCCTTTGCACGGATGGAGTTTAAGGGAAAGAACATCGTCTTTACGCTGTTTTTGTCCCTGATGATGATCCCCAGTGAGCTGGTGATTATTACCAATTATGTGACCATCACCAATCTGGAGATGCGCAACACCTTTATGGGACTGATTCTGCCTTCGGTAACTTCCGTATTCTACATTTATCTGCTAAAGGAAAACTTTGCCCAGATTCCGGACGAGCTGTATTATGCCGCCAAGGTGGATGGTACATCAGATTTTCGATATCTGCGGCGGGTGATGATTCCCATCTGTAAGCATACCATCGTGACCATCACGATTTTAAAGGTGATCGAGTGCTGGAACTCTTATGTGTGGCCCCGTCTGATTACCGACAACCAGCTGTATTATCTGGTATCCAATGGTATTCAGGAGATTCGGGAAAATGGTTTCGGCCGTGAAAATATTCCGGCAATGATGGCTGCAGTAGTCGTGATCAGTGTACCGCTGATTGTTTTGTTCCTGATCTTCCACAAGAAAATTATGGCCGGCGTGGCAAGGGGAGGTACCAAAGGATGAAAAAAAGTATCGCTTTGTTACTGGTCATGATCAGTCTTGTGACCATGATCGGCTGTCATGGATCCCGGGGGCTGGATACCTTTGTGATTCCAGAGGAGTTTGATACAAGCCGGGAGTATGAAATTACGTTCTGGGCCAAAAATGATACAAATTTGACTCAGGTGGCCATTTATGAGCAGGCCATTGCGGATTTTGAGGAGCTGTACCCCAATATTCATGTCACACTGCGTCTGTACACGGACTATGGACGGATTTATAACGATGTGATTACCAATATCGCCACCAATACCACTCCCAATGTGTGCATCACCTATCCTGACCACATTGCGACCTACTTGACCGGTACCAATAGTGTGGTACCTTTGGAGGGGTTGTTTGCGGATGAAAAGTACGGCTTGGGTGGCAATGAGGTGCGGTTTGATTCTCCTGCGCAGGAGGAGATCATTCCTGAGTTCCTGGAGGAGTGTGCCTTTGATGAACATTATTATGCCATTCCCTTCATGCGCTCCACCGAAGCTTGTTATATTAATAAAACCTTTGTGGAAGCCCTGGGCTACACCGTGCCGGATGTGCTGACCTGGGAATTTATCTGGGAAGTGGCGGAGGCGGCCACCGCCCAGGATGCAGAGGGCAATTATCTGGTCAATGGTCAGAAGGTCATGATTCCCTTTATCTATAAGTCCACGGACAATATGATGATCCAGATGCTTAAGCAGCAGAAGGCGGGTTATTCCACGGATGATGGGGAGATCTTGATCTTTAACGATACCACCGAAGAGATTTTGTACACTGTTGCGGAACATGCGGCCACAGGCGCCTTCTCTACATTCAAAATTTCCAGCTATCCCGCCAACTTCTTAAATGCAGGCCAGTGTATTTTTGCCATCGACTCCACTGCAGGTGCCACCTGGATGGGCAGCGATGCCCCCCTGTGCGACATTGCGGAGGATAAGCT
>JAFUJY010000153.1 GCA_017467985.1 Bacillota bacterium | reverse complement strand
TGACAGCTCAGGCTACAGTTACGAACCACCACAGGCTTACAGGAGTCGATATCAATACCGTCCGTACTGGGTCCCAGATTCTTCTCAATCTTGATATCGTCAATCAGCACATTTTCACTGTAATAAACATGCACTGTCCAGAAAGCGGATCTTTCACAATGGATATCTTTAATAGTCAGATTCTTACAATTGCCCAGTAACAGCAGCTGGGGACGAAAACAGTCGTAATCCACGACCCAACGCAGATTGCCGGGATACTCACGAATCATACCGCCCTGGTGATTCTCTTCCGGAGGCCCCCAGAACTTGTACCACCAGTACTCACCCTGGCCATCCAGCGTTCCTTCACCGCAAATAGTCAAATTTTCGCAGTTTTGGGCATTGATTAAGCCGCCCGGCCAATAATCCAGTTCGATACCGGCAACACGGGACGGCAGCGGCGGATATGCCGCATCATCCTGAACGCCAAGAATCGTTGCACCCTTGGCTAATTCAAAAGTCATATTAGAATGCAGGTAAAGGGAGCCGGTCAGGTAACTGCCTGCCGGAATCGTCAGATGCCCGCCTTCGGGAGTCGCATCAATGGCCGCCTGCAGAAATTCAGTACAAAGGGTCTTGCCATCAGCATATGCTGAAAAATTCATACTCATATAAAAACACCTCCTGTTTTTTTCATCATAACACAAAAAATCAGGGATTGCAATGGCAAAAAACTGTTGGCAACAGGATCCTGAAGTTTTCGCTTGCCATTTTGCAACACTTTTTCGTAAAAAGAAGTTGCCATGCAACTCTTTTTTTAGTTTTTCAGTTGCCACGCATACGTCTTTCTCGTTTTTGCGTTGCCAAATGGCATCCCATAATTCCATTTTTCCGTTGCCACATTTCCTGTTGCATTTTTCAGATTTTTCTGTTAAAATAACAAATAAAAAGGAGGCATGCTATGCGTACTTTACAGCAAATTATTCATGAGTTATCTCAAATACCAGCCGGTTCATTAGTAGTCCGTAATGATCGAAATGAAACTCGTTACCTATACTCTTATTCTCAACATGGGTTACGACACTTTCCTACAGTGCCATCCGAGCTCCTTTCAGAAGCTCTGCACTTGAATGATCTTCGATTTCTTCTAGAGGAAGAACTTAAGTTTTATTTTCAACAACTGCTTTCATCCGAAGTCAAAAAAATCAAAAAAACAATAAAAACCAATCGTCAACGATGTTTAGCCCGAATTATTGCAAATCATCGCCCTTATCCTGAAACGCATACCATTTATACTCCCCATGGTGATTTCGTTGCATCTAAGACTGAAGCTCTAATCTCAATGCAATTAATTCAGATGAAAGTCAAATTTTATTATGAAAAACGTTTGCAGATCACTAAGGACTATGCTATTTTCCCTGATTTCACACTGATTATCAACGGTCAAGAATACTATTATGAGCATTTAGGAAAGATGCATGAAGCTTCTTATCGTGCTAACTGGCAAAAACGTCTAAAGGATTACCATTCCGTTGGCATCTATGAAGGCGATCGACTCTTTACTACTACTGAGTATAATAACTGCGTTGATATGGTGAAAATCCAAGAAGAACTGGAAGCCTTCATTCAATCAAAAATGTAACAAAGGGACAGCTCCGCTGTCCAAAAACTGCAGATCCGTCCCTCTGTTACATTTTTGCTTACTTTTCCAGAATCAATCGTCTGGCATTCTTTTCCATTACATACTCCAGCTCATCATCGGACAACTTCTCGAACAACACGGCTTCCACATACATACCAGGATTACAAATAGGATAATCGGTACCAAACAATATACGTTCTTTACCCACCTTGTCCAAACCATAGCGCAGCATGCCGTAACGGAACAGCCCGGTACCACTCAGGTCCAGATATACATTTTCATGTCGCTGGATACGAGCCAGGTTTTCTGCATAATCAGCGCCGTCCCTGGGATGGGCCACGATGATATCCAGCTTGGGATACTTAGAAGCAAACTCTTCCAGATCTTGGTCGGTGGAGGGATGGACATTCACCGTCATTCCCTTTTCCTGGGACAAGGTAAAGATCTCCTCAGCTTCACGACATGCATAGGAGGACCAGTTCATGGAATAAGGCACCAACTCGCCGATCAGCTTGACGCCGGCCTTATCCATGCGTTCGATTTCTTCACAGGATTCCCGCACAAAATTGGGATGAATGTGAAAACCGGGAGTATAAAAATCTTTATACTGCTCCCACAGGCGCAGGGCCGCATTATTCATATTCTGAAGAACACTCCAATCGTTCCCGTCAAATTTTTCAATAACCGAACCACAGCAATGACTGATACCTGCCCGCTCCAGGTCTTCACGAAAAACTTCCATATCCGTCACATGCTGACTGTAGCGGCCTGTGCGCTGGGACAATACTTCAAAAGGATGTACATGTGCATCAATAATAATCATTCTTTACACCTCCGGTATTATATGTTATACTTATGAAAACAATAAGAAATGAGGTTTTACTTATGAATTTCTCTAAAAAAACCATTATGCTCTCTTTATTTTTAGCATTTATCGGAATTGCATATGTCGTCAAAGGCTTTATCGTCAATGACTTTCAATGGCTTTGGATTATCCTCGCCTTTGCGGCGGCTATCGGTAACCTGGTTGCTGAAAAGTATCTGACCACGCCCGACGATACGAATCAATCCTGATACAACCAGCCCTTTTCTACGCACTCTTTGATCATGGCATCCACCATGGGCCAGATCTCCGGCACCGTGTGCTCAATAATCCCCACACGACTGCGGACTTTGGACTCGGTCACATGGGTGGGTCCCCAGGTATGACCCTGGGTCATATAATTGTTCAAGAAGGGCTGCAGTCGATCCATGGCTACCGCATAGCGGGCATCCGGTGTCTCTTCTGCGTCAAATTCTTCCCACAAAGCTCGATATTCTGCCCCCTGCTTCTCCGGCAGCATGGCAAAAAGTTGATCCGCCGCCGCTTCTTCCCGGGCGGCCTTTGTTTTATTGCCTTCTGCATCATAGGCAAAGGTATCCCCGGCATAAATCTCCACCAAATCGTGTACCAGACCCATGCGGATGACGCGGAACAAGTCCACCCGTGGGTCCGGATTATGCTCAAATAAAACCATGGCCATCATGGCCAGATGCCAGGAATGCTCCGCATCCGTCTCCCGGCGTGATTTATCAATCAAGATCGTCTGCCGATAGACGGATTTCATTTTGTCAATTTCCGCCAAAAAAGCCATCTGCTGCTTGAAATGTTCCGGATTCATAATACCTCCATAGCATAATTCCCCGCCAGATACAACTCCGGCGGGGAATTCATTTTACAATTTACAAAATTAGCCGATCAGCTCCATGGTGTCACGAGCGATCATCAGCTCTTCATTGGTGGGAACCAGCAGAGCCTTAACCTTAGAATCATCGGTGGTGATTACGGTCTCCTTACCGCGAACATTATTCTTGGCATCGTCAACCTTTACGCCGAGGAACTCCAGGTAAGAGCAGATTTCCTTACGAACCAGTGCGTTGTTCTCGCCCAGACCGGCGGTGAATGCGATGGCATCAACACCGTTCATAGCAGCAGCATAAGAACCGATGTACTTAGCTACACGATAAACAAATGCATCGTTAGCACGCTGAGCAGCCTTGTTGCCTTCTGCACAGCCGTTCTCGATTTCACGGAAGTCGCTGGAGATCTCGGATACACCCAGAACACCGGATTCCTTATTCAGAACATTCATCATCTGGTTAATGTCCAGATTCTCCTTGTTCATGATGTACTGCATGATAGCAGGATCCATATCACCACTGCGGGTACCCATGATCAGACCTTCCAGAGGAGTCAGACCCATGGAGGTATCAACGGACTTGCCGCCGTTTACAGCACAAACACTGGCACCGTTACCCAGATGACAAACGATAACCTTCAGATCTTCAGCCTTCTTATCCAGAATAGCTGCTACACGCTCAGAAACGTAACGATGAGAGGTACCGTGGAAACCGTAACGACGTACGGAATAATCAGTATAATACTTGTAAGGAATACCATACAGGAATGCCTTTTCGGGCATGGTCTGATGGAAAGCAGTATCAAATACAGCTACCATGGGAGTACCGGGCATCAGCTGCTGACAAGCATTGATACCGATCAGGTTAGCGGGATTATGCAGAGGAGCCAGATCAGAACACTCTTCCATAGTCTTAATAACTTCATCACTAATAACAACAGAACAAGCAAACTTCTCGCCGCCATGTACTACACGATGACCAACAGCGCTGATCTCGGACATGTCAGCGATTACACCATGTTCCTTGTCGGTCAGAGCAGCCAGAACCATCTCAACAGCCTTGTTGTGATCAGGCATAGCCTCTTCCTGAACAACAGCATCCTTACCTGCGGGCTGATGCTTCAATCTGGAACCGTCAATGCCGATACGCTCAGCCAAACCCTTAGCTACTACGGATTCGGTCTCCATATCGATCAGCTGATACTTCAGAGAAGAACTACCGCAATTAATAACCAGTACTTTTTTCATGTCAAAACGTCTCCTTATATAATTATTATAAATTACTTACTTCTGAGCCTGTGCCTGAACAGCGGTGATTGCTACTACACCAACGATGTCGTCAGCGGAGCATCCACGGGACAGATCGTTGATAGGAGCTGCGATACCCTGAGTGATAGGACCGTAAGCTTCTGCCTTCGCCAGACGCTGAGCCAGCTTGTAACCAATGTTACCAGCATCCAGGTCAGGGAATACCAGAACGTTGGCCTTACCTGCAACATCACTGTTAGGAGCCTTGGAAGAGCCAACGGAAGGAACGATAGCGGCATCCAGCTGCAGTTCGCCATCCAGCTTCAGTTCAGGATGCTCAGCCTTAGCGATCTTAGTAGCCTCGATTACCTTGTCAACATCCGCATGCTTTGCACTGCCCATAGTGGAGTGGGACAGCATAGCAACAATAGCCTCTTCCTGAACCAGCAGTTCGAATGACTGTGCAGAAGATGCAGCAATAGCAGCCAGCTCCTCAGCATTGGGGTTCTGAACCAGACCAGAATCACCAAAAATAAAGGTACCATTAGCACCGTACTCACAATTGGGAACAACAATTACGAAGAAAGCAGAAACCAGCTTGGTGCCGGGTGCAGTCTTGATAATCTGCAAAGAGGGCTTCAGAGTGTTAGCAGTAGAATGACAAGCACCAGATACAACACCGTCAGCATCCCCCATCTTAACCATCATACAAGCAAAATACATGTACTCGTTCAGCAGCAGGTCCTTAGCCATCTCACAGGTCATGCCCTTCTTCTGACGCAGTTCAACCAGCTTATTGATGTACTCCTCAGTCTTCTCATAAGTAGCAGGATTGATGAAAGTAGCACCGCTTACATCCAGACCCTGACTGTTCTTTTCAATTTCCTCAGGACTACCGATAATTACCAGATTTGCCAGACCTTCTTTCAAAACAACCTCTGCGGCCTCAAAGATACGTCTGTCCATAGACTCAGGCAGAACGATGGTCTTCTTATCTGCCTTTGCTCTTGCTTTAACACTTTCCAAAAATGTCATGTCTTAAACTCCCTTTCTGTACTCATAAACTCGTGCGTTGACACGCTACTTATATTATAATCCAAAACTTGCTAAGAAACAAGGGAAATTTACTGTACAAATCAAATTTTTTCTATTATAATATAAATATCCTGTAGTTTGGAGGTAAATTATGAAAGAAGAGATCTATACTATCCCCGTCATGGACGGTTTTATGGCAGAAACTGAGTGTCCTTTCTGTGCAATGTACCGCAAATTGGAATCGGACAGTATTAATTTTGTTCTCAGTCCTTCTTATATGGAAGAGGATGTTCGGGGCGAAACCAACGAAAAAGGTTTTTGTAAAATTCATCTGAAGCAGTTATATGATAAAGGAAATGCTTTGGGACTGGCTCTGATGATGCATTCCCACTTGAAGCACCGTATTGACGGTCTGAACCAGGTGCTGGCCCAGGCCGATTCCGGCAAGGTGCAAAAGGGCTTATTTGCCAAAAAAGTCCCGGAAGGGTCCAACCCTCTGGCTGATACCCGCAAAAAGTGGAATGACTCCTGCTACATATGTGACCGCATTCAGCAGTCCTTCTCCCGCTACCTCTCCACCTTTTTCCACATGTGGAAAAAGCAGGCTGATTTTCGCAAAACCGTGGAAGAATCCAAGGGTTACTGTCTGGATCATTTCCTGATGCTGTATGATCATGCTGCCGATTACTTAAAAGGCGATGACTTGACCACATTCCGCGCCATGCTCAAGGCCCAGCAGCAGGAACATCTGACCCGTATGGCCGATGAATTAGAATGGTTTACACTGAAGTTTGATTATCGTTATCAGGATAAGCCTTGGAAAAACAGTAAAGACGCTCTGCCCCGTACCATCTTAAAAGTGAATGGACAATTTGCAGAAAAAGAAAAGAATTCATAACGGAGGTCTACTATATGAATCCATATCTACCTTCCTGGGAATATATTCCCGACGGCGAGCCCCATGTATTTGGTGACCGTGTATATGTATACGGTTCCCATGATCGTTTTAACGGCTACGCCTTTTGTTTGAATGATTATGTATGCTACTCCGCTCCGGTGACCGACCTGGCGGATTGGCGTTATGAGGGTGTTATTTATAAAAGAACCGATGACCCCAAAAATCCTGACGGTGAAATGTGCCTGTACGCTCCCGATGTAACCCAGGGTGCCGACGGCCGTTATTATCTATATTATGTACTGGACCAGCGGC
>JAFUJY010000152.1 GCA_017467985.1 Bacillota bacterium | reverse complement strand
GGGATCTTGCTGCTCTCTATTATCTCATATGCCAGATCCGGCGCGGCTGCCTCGTCCTCTCCCGACTCCTCGCCGGATGCACCGCAGGCGGCAAAAGTGACAATAATCGCAATCCAGAGCCCCAACATACGGATCCATCCTCTTCCCATAGTTGCCCCTCCCTGAGTTCATGATATTACACTATATGCCGCCTTTTTTCTTCTAGACCGGGTAAGACCCAATTTTTCTTCGTCCTGCGGGGTACCCCCGCCGACCTTTGCCCAGGGTGTCATAACCGCCCATACCTGCTGCACCGGAAAAGGTCATTCCCACCGCTTCTTCCACCCGAATCCGCTCTCGCAGCGGTGTATAGACGATTTCCGCACACAAAATCACCGGATCCATGGCATGAATCAACACCCGTCCGGGGCTGGAGGCAAAATTAGCCCCCGCCTCCATCAGCAATTCATAATAACTCTGGCAGGCCCCGGCGATAATCACCAGCCGGTCCATGTCCGGTTCGTAGGTTCTGGCCCGCCGCACTGTTTCCCCAAAAAATCGTGAGCTTTTATACGAATCTTCCTTTAATATATCCCCCTGGTCCTTGGGCAGGGAGTCATGCCCCGTCACCACCAGAATTTCCGGATGATACTGTTTCAAAAGGCGCAGCACTTCCACAGGCTGGCGACGCTCCTCCACCGCCTCTCCATAGGCTTCCAGTCCCAGTTCCTGGTAATACTTCATGCAGATTTTTAAATATTCTCCGTCCCCATCCATATGAAGAATCCGCACACTTTTGGGAAAGCTTTCTTTGCTGCCCATCCCCGCCCGGATGTGACGCCGCTTTAGTTCTTCCACCTTCTCCTGAATTAATGCGGCCTCCCGCCGTCGAATGCCCCGGGTCTCATTCTCCGACAATTCCACCAGATCCCACAAATATGCATCCGCCGTCACCCGATAATTTACACCGTTCAGGAGTACCACCCCGTCGGCCCCCACGTATTCCACCCAAAATAACATATCTTCCCCATATGACCGCCGTCTGACAAGACTTCCCCTTTGAAGCATACAAATACCCCCTCCCGATGCATTATTCTATGCAAAAGGAGGGGGCAGGCGTGCTAATGCGTATTTATTTATCGTTTTTCGATAAAAATATATTGACAAACACCAACTTTTCCTTTATCCTATAAGTGAAGAATCAGTGTGAAAAACAAGTTTTTCACACTCCGTTTTGTGGCTTTCGCCACTGTGAGCAGTGGCGATTTTGCTTCGCAAAACCAGCCCCAATTCCGAAGAAAGGAAACTTTCGCTAGGCGAAAGCTATGGTATTTACTATGTTTAAGATCCCTTCAAAACTCTCCCTGACCTTTTCCATCACCACTTCTATTGTCTTTTTCCTGGCCTGCATTGCCGGTATGGTGATCATGCCAAAGCTGTCTGAGATGCTGATCAACGTTCACGACAATATTGGATTTCGCAATAGTATCACCGATGACGGCCGCACCTTTGTCCTGGTATTGGCCTATATTATTCTGGTCTTTGGTATTGTGGCCGATGGTCTGCTGCTGACCCTCCTGCTGCGGGTGCGCTCCGGGCTGGTTTTCACCTCTGCCAGCATCTCCCTCATCCAATACGTTTCCTGGTGCTGTTTTATCGTTTGCCTGCTCTTTCTGGGACTGGGCATCTATTTCCAACTGGCCTTCATCGTGGCCTTTGCCGTCCTCTTCTTGGGCTTTTGCCTCCATGTGGTCAAACATGTCATCGAAGAAGCCGCCGCAATCAAATCCGAAAACGATCTTACAGTATAAGGTGATTCCACTATGATAATAATTAACTTGGATGTTATGATGGCCAAACGCAAGATGTCCCTCAACGAACTTTCTGAAAAGGTGGGCATTACTCTGGCCAATCTGTCAATTCTCAAAAACAACAAGGCGAAGGCCATCCGTTTTTCCACGCTGGATGCCATCTGCCGCGCCCTGGACTGCCAGGTATCCGACATCATCGAATATGTCGAAGACTAAGAAAGGAGATTTCTCATGGACGAAACCACTAACCCTATTCCTCAGCAAGAGGCCCCCGCACCCGTTCTGCGCAATTATACTACATTGGAAGCCTGTTTTGCCTGGTTCGCTTTCTTTGCCGGTTACATCATCTGCCGTGTCTTTCCGGTCATTGTGGATCCCTTCGGTGGATTTTTACTGGTACTGATGCTTTTTACGGTTACTGCTATTGTACTGAAAGTGCGAAAGGCGGCATTTAGCCCGGCGTCTCTCTTGGCCTCTGCTTCCGCTATTGTGTGTTCAGCCGCCCTCTTTGTATCCTCCAACCCCGCACTGCAATTCTTTTCTTACATATATGCGCTGCTGACCTATTGCTATTTTGTCTATGCGGCCACAGGCAACTCCCTGGAAAAGGGCCTCTCCAACTATCTGCTGCTGGACTATGCCCGGGCCATCTTTATCCTGCCCTTTGCCTCGGCAAAGCAGCTCTTTAAGGCTATGTCCTCCGGCAAAGCCCAGGCCAGCGCGGAGCTTATCAAAAAAGTCCTGACAGGCCTGGCCATCGCCGTTCTGCCCACTATGATTGTTCTGGCCTTACTGTCTTATGACTCCAGCTTTTCTAACCTTTTAGAGAATATCTTTGATTTCGATTCCTTTGATCTTGTATCCCACATCATCAGTCTGTTCTGCGCCATTCCCCTGGGCATGTACATTTTTGGACTGTTTATTTCATCCGTAGAGAAAAAATGTGCCATTACCTGGACCAAAGATGAGTTCTCCGCTTCTGTCCAGCGAAAGCAAATCGCACCCCTGATTACCATTCTTTCCGCTGTGATTCCCGTACTGTTTCTCTATGTGGTGTTCTTTATCTCCCAGTGGCAGTACTATATTTCCGGCTTCACCGGTGTTCTGCCGGAGGATTTCAGCTATGCCCAGTACGCCCGAAATGGTTTCTTTGAGCTGTGTACTGTTTCATTTATCAACTTAGTGATTCTTCTGGCAGTCACCCTCTTTACCCGTCGGCAGGCCAAGCTTTCATCCGTCTTTTTGAAAGCACTCTCCATTGTCTTTTCTCTGTTCACTTTGATCTTGATTGCCACCGCCGTAGCCAAGCTGGTCATGTATATCAATTATTATGGACTGACCCCAAAGCGCGTCTACGCTGCCAGTTTTATGATTGCCCTAACTGCAATTTTCCTTCTTATTATAATTAAACAGTTCGTAAACCGGCTACGCGTCGCCGCCGTCTCCACCATCCTCTGCGTCGTGCTGTTTACTGCGCTGTCCCTGTGCAATGCGGATGGACTGATTGCCCGCTATAATGTCAATCGTTACATCAACGGGACCCTCGCCACAGTGGACTTAGAAGTGATGGATGACTTAGGGGATGCCGCCATTCCCGAGCTGGTGCGTTTATCCAAGGTGCTGGCAGTGCAAGAGGATGGCAACATCCAGCTACGCCAACAGCTGAACAATATGCTGCGCAGGGAGGTCGAAGATATGCGGGAGCGGGAGGACGATCTCTTCTCCTTCACAATTCCCGGTGCGCGGGCAGAAAAGGCTCTGCGGGAGTATAATATTCAGCAGACTATGTTGAATAAGAAAGAGGGTACAACATGAACGATATCGATAATCATCCTTCTATAGTTGAACATGAGAGTACTTTTCAATATCAGAACGAAAAGAAAACTCTCACTATGCGTCACTTCATAAGCAATATTTCTGTCTCCAATGTCTTTTTTGGCATACTCAGATTCATTGATATATGCCTGTGCATTATTGTGCTCATTGCGTCTTTATCGTTAGAACCTTATGCTCATCCTTATACGCCTTCTATATTACGTTTTTTATATCTGGAAGGTTTGAACATCCTGTGCCCTCTACTTTTTCTCATTACTATTCTTCTCTCTATACGCTTTAAGAAAAAACTCTGGCGCCGCATTTTGTTGGTCATAGTTCTTCCTTTATGCTTCTATTTCTTCCTGCGTATTGCTGCTACAAATCTTTTTCTCACCTCCTTCTGTTCTCATACAACCGCTATTCAAGATATGGGGATTTACGATGAACGTGCTGATATCCCCGAAGAATTCCCCCGCGAACTTCCCGATAATGTTAAAGATCCACAATACTATTACCATTATGTCAATGTTAGTTCCTGTGGCTGGTATGCTGCAGTATCTTGGACCTACCCAACCGAAGCCGCTATGCAGCTTGCAATGACACAACTTGATTCACTGGATGCTGAAGTTACCCATCTTGGTTCTCAAAAAATATATAATCTTTATGACGGTTACTTCTATCGCGGGAGCACTCAATATCCCCAACAATCCCTTAAAATCTTTTTTGATCTGAATACTCGAACCGTATATTATGTCACCACTGACGAAAATGACGAGTATCCTCTAGATGCATCTCAGGTATTCCAATGGTCACCCTATGTTGATGAATTATAAAAAGACAACCAAACGAAAACAGGGCTGTCTCAACAGAGAATTCTCAGTTGGCTGTATCAAAAACATCCATTATATATAAGGGAGCCGTCTCAGTTGAGATAGCTCCCCCTTTTTCCTTACAACCTATGAAACACTGGCTTTCTGTCTTCAAATGTACATACATATCCGAACACTTCCTTCAGCACCTCTAAGGCCTCCGGAATATATTTGCCCACATTCTCGGGACGATGGGCATCGGACCCTACGGTGACAATTTCACCGCCCAATTCTTTGAACCGCCGCAGAAACTCTGCAGAAGGTAAGAAAACTCCGGCCCGATCGATACCGCTGGTATTGATCTCCATGCCTTTGCCCTTGCGAACCAGTTCCTTCAAGATCTCATCCACGATTTCCCGATAATCTTCATAACGCAACGGCTCATGGGTAGGATTGTTGGGCGATTTACACACATAATTCAGATGCCCCAGCACATCATACTCGTCATGCACCTTCACGCAGGCCAGTACTTCTTTCAAATACACCTCAAAGGCCTCCTGTACCGTGCGTCCCTGCCAGTACTCCGGGATATAGGCATCCTGATCATTCACCGTATGCACCGAGCCCAATACAAAATCAAACTGGCGACGCTGCAGGTCTGCAGATAGCTGCGCTTTGTTCCAAGTGGTCATGCCAAACTCAAAGCCATGGCGAATCACAAGCCCCGGCACTTCCAGCTGATCATATGCCCTATTATAATCTTCCGTCGTAAATGTATATTTCTCCACCGGTTCTTTCAGATAATAATCCAGATGATCGGTAAAGCAGATTTCTTTCAGTCCCCGGGCGGCGGCAGCTTCCGCCATTTCCCGGGCAGTTCCTACACCATCAAAAGACACGGTGGTATGCATATGAAAATCGTACATTATTCTCTCCTTTTTCCGGTCTGCCCCTGTAAATCGGCAAATCACGTGGGCAGTTTGCCCCTTAAAATTACTAAAACACGTGGGCATGCCCCCTTAAATCAGCAAATCACGTGGGCATGCCCCTGAATTTCGGCAATTTCGGTGGGCAAACTGCCCACGCTTTTCCACCATTTCAAGGGGCAAAACGCTCTTTCAAAAAAAGGCTGCGAGAAGTTCAACCCTCTCGCAGCCCGTATTGTATTACTTATACTCCGGCGGTCATGTCTTCCTTCAGAGCCTGGGTAATGGCCTCAGCATCGGCTGCGGTCTTGCCGTTGGCGCCAAAGTAGAACTTGATCTTGGGCTCGGTACCGGACGGACGTACACATACCCAGCAGTTGTTCTCCAGACGGATGCGCAGTGCATCGGACTTGGGATAATCCTTGTAACCGGTCAGATAATCTTCCACAGCTACAACCTTCAGGCCGGCGTAGGAATCCTTGGGATTGCTGCGCATATTGGCCATGATCTCTTTCATCTTAGCAGCGCCTTCGATACCTTCGAAGTCCATGGATACAACGGCCTCTTTGTAGTAACCGTACGTCTCGTACAGAGTGGTCAGGTACTCGTACAGGCTCATGCCCTTGGACTTGCAGATGGCAGCCATTTCACAGATCAGCATGGTAGCGCTGACAGCGTCCTTGTCGCGGGCATAGGTACCACACAGGTAACCGTAACTCTCCTCGAAACCAAACAGGAAAGTACCCTTACCGGTCTGCTCGCTGCGCAGAATCTGCTGGCCAATATACTTGAAACCGGTCAGAACGTCACGCAGCTCCACGCCGTACTCTTCAGCCATGGGGCGAACCATCTCGGTGGTTACGATACTCTTTACAATAAAGCCATCCTCGGGCAGATTATTAGTCTTCTTACGAGCATCCAGGATGTAATGGGTCTGCAGCATACCGGTCATGTTACCGGTGAAGGTCTTGTAGCCTTCGGGAGTCTTCACCATGATACCCACACGGTCGGCATCGGGGTCGGTACCAACGATCAGGTCGGCATCGATCTTTTCGCCCAGCTGACGAGCCATTTCCAGTGCACGGTAGTCTTCCGGATTGGGGAATGGAACGGTGGGGAAGTTGCCATCGGGCATCTCCTGCTCAGGCACTACATGCACCTGGGTGAAGCCCAGCTCTGCCAGAACGCGGCGAACAGGCTTGTTACCGGTACCATGCAGGGGGGTGTAAACGATCTTCAGATCGCCGGCACACTTGGCCAGAGCTTCAGGATCGATTACACGGGTCTTGATCTCAGCAATGTAAGCGGCATCCACGTCTTCACCAATCTCGATATACAGACCGGCAGCCTCAGCCTCGGCACGATCCATCTTCTTAATGATGTCAAAAATATCAACCTTCATAACTTCGCCAATGATTTCGCCGTCCATCGGAGGGGGTACCTGGCAGCCATCCTCCCAGTAAGCTTTGTAACCATTATACTTTGCAGGGTTGTGGCTGGCAGTAATTACAACACCGGCCTTGCAGCCCAGCTTACGTACGGAATAGGACAATTCCGGGACGGGACGCAGAGACTCAAACACATAGGTCTTAATGCCGTTGCCGTTAAATACAGCAGCAGTCTCTCGAGCAAATACGTCGGACATGTTACGGGAATCGTATGCAATCGCTACGCCCTTCTCTACAACAGCAGGATCGTTCAGCAGCAGGTAGTTAGCCAAACCCTGAGTTGCACGACGTACTGTATATACATTCATACGGTTAGCGCCTGCTGCGATCACGCCGCGCAGGCCGGCAGTTCCGAACTCCAGATCCTTATAAAAACGTTCCTGGATCTCCTTTTCGTCACCAGCGATGGCCAGAAGCTCTGCCTTTGTTGCCTCATCCACCGCGTCAGATGCGAGCCACCGCTCGTATCTCTCTCTGTACTCTTCCATTTTGAAACCTCCCTAGGTATTATTCTATATAACAGGGATTCCCCCTGTCTATGACATATTACTCTACGCTGCTTTCCTGTGCAGCAGAAGACTCTTCCACAGAACTCTCTTCCGCGGAACTCTCCTCCACGGAACTTTCCTCTACGGAACTCTCCTCTACGGAACTTTCCTCTACGGAACTCTCCTCTACGGAACTTTCCTCTACAGAACTTTCCTCTACGGAGCTTTCCTCTACAGAGCTTTCCTCTACGGAGCTTTCCTCTACAGAACTCTCCTCTACAGAACTCTCTTCCTCGGAACTCTCCTCCACGGAACTTTCTTCCTCAGAACTTTCCTCCACGGAGCTTTCTTCCTCGGAACTTTCCTCCACGGAGCTTTCTTCCTCGGAACTTTCCTCTACGGAACTCTCCTCCTCAGAACTCTCTTCCTCAGAGCTTTCCTCTACAGAACTCTCTTCCTCAGGTTGAACCAAATCCATGGGGAAATACAAAGTGAGTTCCTTAGGAGAGTTTTCATCCACCGTAATATCGCATCCCTCAGGCTCATAACCTTCCTTAGCCAGCATGAAGTAATACTCGCCCTTCTCCAGCTTCACCTCAACGGCAGTCCCCTCATAGGTGGCGATATAATCACCATTACAGTAAATCACCACACCATCCGTAGAAGATGTAATGAAAACGGAAATCTGAGTGGATACCAGCGTTACCGTCATCTGCATATAAGGCTGAGACACTTCAAACTTCTGGTTATAAGGCTCAAAGCCCTCACCGGTAATCTGCAGCACATGCTCACCGTAAGGAATGGTCAATGTGGTCTCCTTCTGCTCCTTACCATCCAGCAGAATCTTTACTTCCGCATCCTCCGGAAGAATAGATACATCCACAACACCTTCGTTTTCGCTGATGGACGGCAGGCTCAGTTCCTGACGCAGGTTCGCCTCTACAAAAATGGTTCCGGATGCCAGTGTCACACCGTCCCGCTCCACTTTGTACTTGTTAAAGCCCTCCGTCAGCACAATGGGCTTCAGATTCTTAACAATGGTGGCCTCCACAGGATCACCCACATTGGGAGTAAAGGTGATCTTAGCACCTTCGTAATTCTCTGCATTGGTCAGGGTTACGGTTCCCACAGCCTGCATAACGGAAATCGTATACACATACTCATCCACCACCAGCAGATTCATCACAAACTGCTGGGTAATTTCACTGGGACTTAACTCCTTACCGCCATATGTACAGATCAACTCATCGCCGAACTGATAGATCTTACCGCCTGCCTTGATCAAATGATCGGCAGCATCCACCTGAACGCCGTAAACATCGGCCACTTCCACTGCCACAGAAGACAAGCGGAATCTCTCCACCTTATTCACAGACCCTTCCTGATAGGATACATCCACAACCTGTCCCACCTTCAAGGAACTAAAACCAATGGCATTGCCATAGGCATCGGTGATGCGCTCCACACCTTCCAGATCAAATACAATGTTATCCTTGGCACCGGCAGCATGAACGGCAGCGGTCTCCTTCTCAGAATCCAGAGCCACGATCACGCCGGTCATTTCCTTACCGGTAAAAATCTCTTCGCTGCTGACTGTACTGGACTGTTCCTGCTTGGATGTCTCATCGTCGCTGCCAAACAACACATGGGACAAAATCAAGAACAGAATAATCACCAGCGCAACCACTGCAATACAACCAATCAGCACATTGCGGACAATCTTGCCGGTAGGACTCTCATCATCCTCAATTTCTTCGTTGGGCAAAATCACCGTTTCCATGGCATCCACATCCTTCTTCGGCGTGGGCTGGGGCTGCACCTCGCTTTGCGGCTTTACTTCCTTTTGAACAGGCATTTCGAACTCAACGGGGATCACCGGAACGTCCTCTTCCGGCTTTGCTTTCTCTTCATCCTCTTCAAAAAAATTAGCCCGCAGCACCGCCGCTTCTTCTTCGGCTTCCTGCATTTCAATGGTCTCGCGAATGGTCTGATAAATATTTGTCGCCATATCTCCTTCATTATGGGGAGCAAATTCTAACTCAGCTTTTAATACCTCTTCTTTTAGTTTCTTTTCTATTTCTTTAATATCAATCTCAGAAATCTCGGAATCTATCTCTTTCTCCATCTGTATACTCCTTTCAAAACATAGACAGTACTCACCATCATTTATTATAACATATTTTTTCGTCCATGAAAAGCCTTTCAAAGTTTTTTCACAATAAAATCATTTTTAATTTTGCCAGAGCCGCCTCCCGTTCCTCTGCCAAACTCATTTGTTCTTCTAATTTGTCGCGATACAGAGCCGGGACCCACTGGGAGCGGCGGCTATAGCCATCTGCGGCCAATTCCCATACTCGCCTGGGAAATAATAAATAATAATACAACACCGCCTTTTCGCAGGGCCGCAGAGTCCGCACGCTTTCATAGGCCTGCAAGAGTTTTAGTCCTCCAGTCAATTGCCAGTTGTTTTTGCGCAGGGTCTTCTCCAGCAAACGGGCCAAATCCATGACCGGC
>JAFUJY010000151.1 GCA_017467985.1 Bacillota bacterium | reverse complement strand
GTAAATGGGATGGGGATGGGCATCCTGTCCCAGCCAGTCGCTTTCATGCTTGCACAGGGGGATCCAGGTCAGCTTGCCGCCGTCCCAGTCCGGAATCACTTTACAGATGTATTCTGCGTCCTTTTTATGGGGGTCGGGACCATTATCGGTACTGTTTTCCCAGACCTTTTTGATTTCCCAGGGATACTTAAAATAGCCGTCGCATACCAGATTGCCCTGATGGTCCATGGTGAAGTGACCGTAGGCGTCGTAGTCATCGGGCAGAGCGATCTCCCAGTAACGGTTGGTGTCCATGTCGTACTTGCCCACCATGGCAGGACCGTTGGCATAACCACCGTGATAAATGATGGTCTTACCGTCGTCGCTCCACATTTCGTGGCAAACCCAGTCCTCGGCGCTGCGAACATAACCGGCGGTGTTGCCCAGGGTGTCGCTGCCTTCGGTGCGGATATTGCGCAGAGTATCGATAGAATGGTCATACAGCCATATACGGCGGATGCCACAGGAGAAGCTGGGCCATTCGTGATTGTACATGATCTGCTCAGAATTGACCGGATTAAACTGTACGTGGGTGATCCAGCACTTGGGAACCACCTTTTCATATACCAGCTCACCGGTAGCGGTGTCGTAAACGCACAGATAGCTGTTCAGGTTTTCTTCCTGTACACGGCCATCGATGTTATAGATGGGACGCTTATCCAGACCACTGCCTTCAGTTTCCGGATCAAAATCCAGACAACGGCCATCGGTCATGGGAACGCACAGCAGCTTTCCGTCGGCGCTGACATGGGTGAAAGCGGTCATGCGGCCATCCTTTACCGTGTTCAGCACGGTGATGTTACCCTCCAGATCTACCTTACAGATCTTGTCGTCCTGGATATAGTAAATAATCTCCCGCTCGTAATCAAGACATACGCTGGCCTTGCCCAGACCCTCGTTAAAGGTTCCGTCAAAATAAACGTAACTCTTCAGAGTGCCCTTTTTATTCTGGGTCAGGATCTTTTCTTCGCCGGTGAACATGTTGCGTACAACCACATTGGGGCTGCCGCCGCGGTCACTCATCATAAATACGCGCTCACCGCTCTTTCCCAGAGAAGAGCAGGTAAAATACAGCAGCTGGGTGTTAAATTCCTGGCGACCAAGACTGTCGCTGACCAAAATTCGTCCGTTCAAAGGAGTTTCGTTCATGATTATTTTCCTTTCTTAAGTAATTTAGATGTGAAATGCACATTAAAGAACTGGATGAAGGGGCCTAGACCGAAGGCACATACCAAGGTGCCCAGACCAATAATACCGCCGCAGAACCATGCCAGGAGAGCTGCCAACCCGTCGGTGGCGATACGACACCAGAAATAGGGGATCTTGCTGAACTTGTCGTGGGCGATCAGTGCCAGTGCATCATAGGGTGCTACACCCACATCCGGCAGCTGATACCAGGACAGACCAAAGCTGCATACCAACACACCGATGACAACCAGTACTACCTGGATGACGAACATATTCGGCGGGGCGACAAAGGACGTCAGAAACTTATAGAAGAAATCGGTGAAATAGCCAAGTCCCAGTGCATTGACAATGGTACCAATGCCGATCAGATGGCGTCCCCACAGTAGCTGTACGATAAAGAACAGGCAGTTCATCATCACCTGAAACAGGGGGTAAGACATACCGATCTTGGCAGACAATGCCATCATCATGGCGCTGAAGGGATCGTTGCCCATGCCGGACAGCTTAAATACGGCTACGCCCAGACCAATGATAATGTTACCTACAAGCATAACGATCACGCGGCGAGAGCCAATCTTTTGAAAATAACTTTTTAGCATAATTTACCTCGAAATTTGTAATATGGGGAGAAATATTCCCAATATTATATTATAACTTTTCTGGTATTAGAAAGCAAGAGTAAGTTGTTTAAAACTCTCGATAAAAGTCGTTTTTGATCTCAGAAGTGACCAAATACGCCGTTTTTCCCCATAGAAGCCGGGCGGGGACAAGCCAATCTTCGCCGTGGTAAAACTGATCGGCTACAAGCTGGCCGTCGGCGTAGATCTGTCCCACATCGTAAGGGCCGGGGATAGCAATCATACCTGTGGCAGAATCCACATGCAGCTGATACCAGTTGAGAGCTCGGGGGCCGTTAAATGCCAGCTCTTCACCATAAGGCGGGTCAAAGGGGGGCTGGGACAAGGGCGTGATTGTCACATCGGTTAATTGGTAGTCCTCATCCATGTTCAGAATCTGCCCGTCCATCTCATACACGTTGCCAAAATACAATTTGCCTGCCAGCTTACGGGCGCGGCGGGCATCCTCCCAGGAGAGGGTGATAATGCGAATGTTTTCCGGCTGCTGGGCCCATTTGTACTGGGGCTCAATACCGGGGATAGCTGCAAAATAATATGTATCATCTACCCGGCACAGAGGCTGGGCGGTGGCCCAGATCAAACGGTTGCCAGCCAGGTTCATATTAAAAGGAAGGAAAAAACTGACATCGCCCTTAATATCCATGGCGGGGAAGGTGACCTGAGGTGTTTTAATGACCACATCCAGCACATCTTCCAAGGGGAGCAGACGCTGGTAATGATTGATAAATACAAAACCGCTTTCACCGTTGGTACGCATGCAGTAGCGCAGAGAGCGAGTATCCGAAGGCTGCACTGCCTGAGGAGATGCCACGTATTCCATGGGTGCCAGATCGGCCCCCCATTCTGCCAGGAACATATGCAGCATATTCAGCAAACCGTACTGATCCCGGGGCTGGCCGTATTCACCTAGGGCAGTGTGAAAATCATAAGAACGAATGGGCAAATCGTTGGGGTAACCGGTGGCCTTGCTTTCCTGGAAAGTGGATAACTTACCGATGGGGTTGGTACCGCCGTGGTACATGTAATAACCCACTAGATTATTGCCGCTGCCCAATTTGGTCAGGGACATGGCATAGGCATCCATGCCGGATACAACGGGGCGGCGATGATGGGTTACCTGCAGCCCGGCTCCTAGTTCACAAGTGGCGAAGGGATATCGATGATAGGGCAAAGACCAGCCGTCTTCATCCACGGGCAAAATCAGGTCATTACCAATATCGTCGGTGTTGCGGTTAGGATTAAAAACATAATGAGAGGATGGTGGCCGCTTCTGAATATGGCTATCCCAGGGGGCATCGCAGTATGCGCCGAATACCGGGAAAACTTCCTCCAAGGGAATGCGGGCGCCGAAACGGTTATTCCAACCGGTGACGGTAATCAGGGGAACATCATAACCGATTTCCCGGGCCATAAGAGTCAATGTCAGCAAATGATTTGCATCGTTGGGCAGTTCGTTTTCGATCTGAACACCCACAATGGGGCCGTCATCCTTATAAAACAGGTCGCAGACCTGCTCATAAATGGCCGTGTACCAGTGACGGACTTGGGCCAGGTACTCAGGGCTATTTTGTCGCAGCGGATAGGGTTTATGCTGCAGCCAATCGGGGAAACCGCCATTGCGGCATTCACCATGGGCCCAAGGTCCAATTCGCAGCACCACGTCCAGCCCGGCCCGCTGGGCTGCCAATACAAAGTGACGGACATCCCGATCGCCGGAAAAGTCAATCTGCCCCTCAATTTCTTCGTGGTGGATCCAGAACAGGTAGGAGGCCACGGTGGTGACGCCACCAGCCTTCATTTTACACAGTTCTTTGTACCAATCGTCGCAATTATAACGGGAAAAATGGAATTCGCCCATCACCGGCAGCCAGGGCTTGCCGCCCCGCTCCAAATACAGACTGGTAATATCAATGCGCTCACCGGCGGGGTTGGAACCGCCCAGCTTCAAATGATTTCGTAAAATAGCGGAAGGTATATATTCTTGAAATGTGTACTGCATAGTGAACCTCCTGAAGTAAGATACTTATATTATACAATATTTGCAGGAAAAGTCCATGGGACGGACTTGTATTTTGCAAGAAAATTTGGTATAATAATGATATCAGCTTAAAGCAAAGGAGCAAGTGATTATTATGGAAATGACATTGAGATGGTACGGTTCTAAGTTTGACACCGTAACCTTAAAGCAGATTCGCCAGATCCCCGGTGTAACAGGCGTTATCACCACCCTGTACGACACCACCCCCGGCGAAGTTTGGAGCAGAGAGCGCATTCGCGCCCTGAAGGATGAAGTTGAGGCTGCTGGCCTGCACATCGCCGGTATCGAGAGTGTTAACATTCACGATGCCATCAAGACCGGTGCACCCGAGCGTGAGCAGTATATCGCCAACTACATCGAGACCCTGGAGAACCTGGGTAAGGAAGACATTCACCTGGTATGCTACAATTTCATGCCGGTATTTGACTGGACTAGAACCGAGCTGGCCCGTGTAAGACCCGACGGTTCCACCGTTTTGGCCTACACTCAGGAAGCAGTTGACGCCATCGACCCCGAGAAGATGTTCGAGTCTATCGCAGGCGACATGAATGGCACTGTAATGCCTGGTTGGGAGCCCGAGCGTATGGCTCGCGTTAAGGAGCTGTTCGAGCAGTATAAGGATGTGGACGGCGAGAAGCTGTTCGAAAACCTGAAGTATTTCCTGGAGAAGATCATGCCTGTTTGTGACAAGTACGACATCAACATGGCGATTCATCCCGATGACCCCGCTTGGAGCGTATTTGGTCTGCCCCGTATCATCATCAACAAGGAGAACATCCTGCGCATGATGAAGATGGTAGATAACCCGCATAACGGCGTTACCTTCTGTGCTGGTTCCTACGGTACTAACCTGCAGAACGACCTGCCGGATATGATCCGTTCTCTGAAGGGCCGCGTACATTTCGCCCATGTTCGTAACCTGAAGTTCCACTCCCAGACCAACTTTGAGGAGTCCGCACATCTGTCCTCCGACGGTACCTTCGATATGTACGAGATTATGAAGGCGCTGTACGACATCGGCTTCACCGGCCCCATCCGTCCGGACCATGGCCGTATGATTTGGGACGAAGTTGCAATGCCCGGTTACGGTCTGTATGACCGTGCTCTGGGTGCCACTTACCTGAACGGTTTGTGGGAAGCAATCGAGAAGTCTCAGACCAGAAAGTAATTTAATAATGCAAAACAGGCCCCGAGTGCAAGCTCGGGGCCATTTGTTTTACTTAAAGAAGTTATACAAACCCATACTAAACAAAATCACGATAATCACCGGCAGGACATAGGTCATATATCCCCGCATCCATTTCTGAACTTTCAGGCCCTTGCCCTGATTGGCCTCGTCGGTAAAGTTCTTCCAACCCCAGCCGTAGCGGACGGTACAGAAGATGACAAAACACAGGGAGCCCAAGGGCAAAATGATATTGCTGACCAGGAAATCTTCCAGATCCATAATGGTGGATGTGCCGCCAAAGGGTGTGATGCCGGACAGTACATTGAAGCCCAGCAGGCAAGGCAGGGACAGAACCAGTGTCAGCACACAGTTGATGAGACAAGCCTTCTTGCGGCTCCAGTGGAACATATCCATGGTGCAGGCAATAATGCTTTCAAACACCGCCAGTACGGTGGAGAATGCAGCGAAAGTCATAAACAGGAAGAACAAGCTGCCCCAGAACTGTCCCAGGGGCAGGTTATTAAAGATGTTGGGCAGGGTGACAAAAATCAGGTTCGGGCCGCTGTCCACTGCAATGCCATAGGCGGAGCAGGCCGGGAAGATGATCAGACCGGAGGTCATGGCTACAAAGGTATCCAGCAAGGCCACATTGATGGACTCGCCCATCAGAGCCCGCTTTTTATCAATGTAGCTGCCAAAGATGGCCATGGCACCGATACCCAGACTCAGTGTGAAGAAGGCTTGGGTCATGGCGCCTACAATCACGTTGCCAATACCGATGTCAATCATGCGGTCAATATCCGGCAGCAGGTAGAATTTCAGGCCTTCCTCGCCGCCGGGCAGGGAAAAACTGTGAATGGCCAAAATGACCATGATGGCTAGCAGCGCCAGCATCATGTACTTCGTCACGCGCTCCAGACCCTTCTGCAGGCTAAAGGAGTTGATAGCATAACCAACAACCACAATAATGACCATATAAATCAGCATGGTCAGCGGGTCCTGCAGCATGCCCTGGTAAGCTTCTGCCACCTGAATGGTATTCAGTCCGTTAAACCTGCCTGCGGCGGTATCCACAAAATACTGGAGCATCCAGCCGGAGACGGTGGTGTAGAACATCATCAGCAAATAGCTGCCGATGACAGAAATATAGCCGTGGATGTGCCACTTGCTGCCTTTGGGCTCCAATGCCTGGTAGAGGCGGGCAGGGCTCTTCTGGCTGGCACGGCCCAGAGCAAACTCCATGGTCATAACGGGTACACCCATCACAATCAGGAAAAACAGATAAATCAATACAAAAACACCGCCGCCGTACAAACCGGCGATATAGGGGAATTTCCAAACGTTTCCAATACCAATGGCGCAGCCTGCGCTCAGTAAAATAAAGCCAAGACGGCTTCCTAAATGTTCTCTTTCCATATGGGACCTCTTTTTGCAAAAAATATAACAATATTATTATAATGGAAAACAGAAAAAAAGCAAGTAGAAATGAAGATTTTGCAAAGAAAATGAAAAAAGAGCCGTAAAAAACGGCTCTTAGAAAAAAGGTTAATCCATAAAAAGATCATCAACAGATAATAATCTGATATCATTGCGAGAGTTTGACATATCTTCGACCCATTTCGTAAAGCCACTTTTGCTGAAAAGATAATAGTAACGCTGCACAGGGGTGGTAAAGATATGGGAGGCAGAGATCAAATTGTCAAATTCCTGTTTATCAAAAGGCGTATTTCTAAATTTGCACTCGCAGAAAATAGCGTTCTCTTGTTTTTTATCCAATAAGAGAATGTCGATATCATCCGACTTTTTAGTGGAAGGATTTGCTCCCCACCATTTTCCGATTTTGTGAGGGATAAAGGGAAGATGGCGAAGCTTAGCCTGACGATACATGTATTGGGTGCAAATTTGCTCAAACACGAGTCCCATGTAGTTAGAAAAGTTTTCGGGCTGCATAATTTCTGCGGCAGCGTCAGCGGGCCCCAGAATATCATAATAACTCTTATTAGAAAATATAAAATGATACCAGAAGAGAAAATAATTATCGATAATGTGGTAAATGGACTTCTTTGAAGTGGGATCATCACCGCAGGGAACCATTTTGTCCAGTAGCTTTATCGCACGCAAAGTATTGATATACTTAGCACATTTAAAGCTTTCCTCGTGTATTTTCTGTGAAATATCGTTCAGGCGAGTGGAGCCGGTTGCGATTGCTTCAAAAATGCTATTATAGACGGCCGGCTCGCGAAGTTCCATTTTCAGTAAAACCTGCGGTTCCTCTTTCAAGAAAGAGCCTGTGCGGAAAATTTGAGTTTCGATATTTTTTGCCAGAGAAAGACGGTCGCTAAAATTCTGAAGATAACAGGGGATGCCTCCTAAAATAGCATATGCCATCATTTTTTCCAGGTTAGAATAAGAGGGAAAAAAGGCGGCACTATCAAAATAGTCAAAGGGCAAAAGTTCCAGTTGGGATGTAGCGCGTCCGTACAATGGACTTTTGTAGCCCATTACTTCGTTTTCCATAAAACTGACACTGGATCCACACAAAATCAAAAGGATATTTTTGTTTTTCCAGTGATGATCAATAGCATGCTGAAGAATGCTTTTTATGGAAGGATTTTCGCTGGCGATAAATGGGAACTCATCAATAATAAGTGTTAGGCGCTGATTCATACAACGCAGGTTGATATATTCAAAGGCGGATTCCCAACTGGCGAAAGCACCGAAAGATTGATGATCAAAGTAATACTGAATTGTTTTCGAAAAATCAGAGAGGTTTAACGAATCATTTTTTTCCTGAGCAGAAAAGAAAATAGCAGAGTGCGAACGGGTGAATTGCTGTAAAAGAGATGTTTTTCCAACTCGACGACGTCCATACAGTACTAAAAACTCAAAGTTAGCTGATGCGTGTAGGGTGTCCAATAGCTGCAGTTCTTGAGTACGTCCAATAAACATAAAATCCCTCCTCTTGAAATTTACTGACTTACGATTATTATACTCTAGATTCAGTAAAATATCAAGGGGAGGAATATGTTTTTTGAACGAAAAAGTGTTAACCACCCAAATTTGCTAAAAATGCTTGCTTCTTTTCCGTCTGGTACTGATCATATTTCAGTTCGCGGAAGACGGCCAGACCCTTTTCCTGCAGCTCATCCCAGCTGGCCTTTTCGTCGTTCACCAAAATGGGGAAGAACCAGACGCCGTTCTTTTCAGCGGCATCGCAGTCGCCGGGGGCGTCGCCGATCATCAGCACATGGTCGGGGGCGTAGCCGAACTTCAGCATCTCGCCAATGCAGTGACTCTTGCTGCCACAGTCCTGGGTCAGCAGGATGTCAGTATGCTCCAGCAAACCGTGCTGCTGCCATTCTTCCACAACCGCATCCCGATTGGCACTGGAAACCACGGCCACATCGGCGAACAAACCAGCCGCAGCCAGGCCTTCCTTGGCGCCTTCAAAGGGCTTTTTCACCTCGTCGGGCAGTGTGTTGATGCTGGCATTGACTGCCTTGCTCCAGGACAGTGCCTTTTCCAAACAGGTCCGTCCCGCCGGATCGTTGCATGCAGCGGCGGCCGCAGCCACACTGTCGTTGGACAGCGCCTTGGCGTTTTCTGCCCAATCCAGCAGAGCATCCAGGCCGGTGATGGCGGTATACTGCTTGTCAATCTCGGCCAGAGCCATGGCCAGACCCTTAAAACGGTTGATGCCACGGGTCATCTGGAACAGATTGATTTCGTTCCAGCGGTGCAAAATGGGCTCGGCCCACTGCTGCAGGCCCCATTCTTCTACCATACAGGGGCCAAAGCAGTGAAAATGCTTGCAGTTCATGGTGTCCATGGCGCAGCCGTCGGAGTCCACACACACCAGAAAGTCATGTTTTTTTACAAAAGAATCAAATACGGAAGCCATAAAATCCTCCAAAAGATTAGATGCGGGTATCCCACATGCCGCAGAAGCTGTCGATGGGGTCCTGACCCTTGAAGGCCTGGGGACCGGTCACCAGAGCATCTGCCAAGGCATCCATGGTGTCGTCATTGCTGTCGTAAGTGTTGATATAGGTGCGCAGCATGGGCACGTCAGCCAGCATGGTGGGCAGATTTACACTGATACCGATAACATCCTGCTCAAAGACATACCACGGAATCTCGCCGCCGCCCTTGGACAGGCCAAATGCGGGGTGTCCGTTCATAACGTCGTACAGAGAAATAATAATGTCCTGACCGGCAACGAAATCGGCAATTGCGTTCTTTCCGGCAAAGTACAGGTTCAAATTGGGCTTTTCGCCGGCAGCCATTTGCTTCTTAATCTTATCCAGGGGG
>JAFUJY010000150.1 GCA_017467985.1 Bacillota bacterium | reverse complement strand
CTCCGGCACCGGACACCCCTCTGTAAACTGAACGGTCAGATCTCCCGCCAGTATCTTCGTCCCTTCCACTACAATGCTGCCTGCCGGGGACACTTCTCCTTTTCCCAGTACAAACTCATTTCCCCCAGCTTTCGCTGTATGCAGCGTCCACTTTACAGAACCATCCGGCCAATAGGCT
Organism: Bacillota bacterium; assembly: GCA_017467985.1. Taxonomy (GTDB): domain Bacteria; phylum Bacillota; class Clostridia; order Lachnospirales; family Bianqueaceae; genus Faecimorpha. The sequence continues at coordinate 2,986 of JAFUJY010000150.1, read as the reverse complement.
CGGGGACGACTCTGTACCGCAAGCATCTCGCCCTGCTCATCAGCCAATACAAAACTGTCCTCGCGGGACACTTCTCCTTTGCTCCAAGGCATTCCCCAGGTTACATATCCGTCCTTACTTCTGTTTTCCAGCCAATGTAATTTCATTGTGATACCTCCAGTATCTTTCGAATATCTTCAACCGTCTCACAGATCCAGTCCGCACCGGCCTCTTCCATCTCAGCACGGTCACCATATCCAAAGAGCACGCCGATACACTTGACTCCACAGACATGGGCCCCTTCCACATCATGCTTGCGATCCCCCACCATGGTGGCTTGCTGCGCAGTGATATTCATACGCCGCAAGGCTTCCGCCACCACATCCGCTTTCTTGGTGCGTTCCCCGGACAGTTCGCTGCCTGTAACCTCATCAAAATACTGCATCAATTCAAATCGGTCCAGAATCTGCCGGGCGTAAATCTCCGGCTTGGATGTGGCCAAGCCGATTTTATATCCTGCAGCCTTTAAGTCTGCCAATAGCTCGGGAATCCCTGCATACACACGGTTTTCCAGAATACCAATGGGTCCAAATCGCTCCCGGTACTTGGCCACCGCCTGTACACCCTGTTCGTCCGTTAAATGGGCATATTCCATGAACATTTCCTTCAAGGGCGGGCCGATAAAGATTTCCAGCTTGTCTAAATTCGGCTCATCAATACCAAAACTCCTTAAAGCATACTGTACTGACTTGGTGATTCCTTCTTTGGGATCGGTCAGCGTTCCGTCTAAGTCAAACAAAATTGTTTCGTCCATAATCATGCCTCGATTCTCCATTTCTCTTTTTCTTACTTTTTATTATACTATTATCAGAACGCAAACGCAATCTTTTTTAGGAGGTCTTTCCATGAATACAGCAAAAGTACAAGTTTTTCCCGATAAAAAAACAGTCAACGTTTCTCCTAATATGTACGGTATTTTTTACGAAGATATTAATCATGCCGGCGACGGCGGCCTGTATGCGGAGCTGGTGCGTAACCGCAGCTTTATGGATGCATGCATTCCTGTAGGTACCTGGTACTACAATGGGCAGATCCGCACCTTGCAGCGCTGGACCCATCCCTTTGACATCAATGATCCCTTGCCCGGCTGGCGTATTCGTCTGGATGGAGAGGATACGCTCGGAACCATTCGTCCTGATTTTACCAATCCCCGCAACCCAAAGGTTCCTAACTACATGCATGTTGTGGCCCAGAATAATGACTGTCATCCCGTTACTATTATTAATGATGGCTTTTGGGGGATGGCAGTGGAGCCCGGTACATATCATCTGCGTCTCATCGCCCGTTCTGAGAATATTCCTTTCATTGGTATCTCTCTGGTCACTTCTTCCGGCTATCCTTTATCCTTCGCCTCTATCGACGGTATCCATCGTAACGGTTATCATTGGGCTGAATACACTGCGGATCTTACCGTCTCATCCTCCGCTTCTGACTGTCATCTGGAATTAACCCTCTACGATCCCGGTGAACTGGATCTGGACTATGTTTCCTTAATGCCCGATAATGCAGTGGAGGGGATCTTCAATCCCCATCTATACCAGATGCTAAAAGACTTAAAGCCCGCTTTCGTCCGCTTTCCCGGTGGCTGCATTGTAGAGGGCATGTGCCTGGATAATGCCTGGGACTTTGAGCCTACTCTGGGTGCCCCCGAGGACCGTCCCGGCTGCTGGAATTTGTGGAACTATCGCCGCACCGATGGTCTTGGTTATCATGAATTTATGCTGTTATGTGAAAAGTTAGGTGCCGACGCCATGTATGTGGTGAACTGCGGTATGTCCTGCCAGAACCGCAACAGTCAGACTTCCACACCTGAACAGACCGATATGTTCCTGCAGCGGGCCATCAACGCCATCGAATATGCCATCGCTCCTGTGGATACCGAATGGGGTGCAAAGCGCGCCGCAGCTGGTCATCCCCAGCCCTTCCCGCTGAAATATCTGGAGATCGGCAACGAAAACTACGGCCCTGCCTATGTGGAGCGCTACCATTACTTTTATACCGAACTGAAAAAGCGCTTCCCCCAGCTGAAATACTTGGCTACCGACCGCACCGGTCACGACCCGGCTGAGATCGATATTATGGACGACCAGTATTACATGGCTCCGGAGTTCTTTGCTTCTATGTTCACCCGTTACGACAATGCTCCCCGGGATCAATACAAGATCTATGTGGGTGAATATGCCTGCAAGACGGATGTGGGGATCGGTAACGCCGTTTCTGCCATTTCCGATGCAATTTTCCTGATGGGCTGCGAGAACAACGGCGATGTGGTGGAGATGACTTCCTATGCCCCCCTTCTGTGCCATAACAAAGACCGCCGCTGGTCTGTGAATCTGATCTGTTTCCAGGATGGTAAGTATTTTGGTATCCCCACTTACCACATTCTAAAATTATTTGCCCAGTACCGTCCTAATTTTATGGTGGAGTCTGCATCTCAAACCGATTCCTTCACCGGCGAAGCCCATGTATTTTGTAACGCAGGTTTTCAAGATGATAAATTGATCGTCAAGATTGTAAACTTCAGTCAAACAACCTCTGTGACCACCCTTGACTTGGGCGGTTATCATGTAGTTCAGCATTTTGGATTATTTCATCCTGATGAGCGTGCAGAAAATTCCATTGAACAGCCGGAAAATGTTTGTATTAAAGAAAATACTGACTACACTTGGCTGCCTCCCTATTCCTTTACCTTGCTAGTCTGTGAAAAAGATGCTTGACCCATACTTTATAACGTGTTATACTAGACTAATAGACCACAAGTGAAGGAGTTGTAAGAATTCAATGCAAGAAAATAACAAAAAATTTGAACAAATGACCACGCAGCCCGTGGAAAAACTAATTTGTAAATTGGCTGTTCCCACCATCTTAGGTATGTTGATATCCGCCTTCTATAATATGGCCGATACATATTTTGTAGGACAGATTGGTACCAGCGCCACTGCGGCGG
>JAFUJY010000149.1 GCA_017467985.1 Bacillota bacterium | reverse complement strand
TGCCATCGGCCTGCGGACCACATAATATCCACTCCACAAAGAAATAGGAGCCATACAGACCAGCATAATCTCCGCCGAAGGAACTTTTGCACTGTTCCACAGCATATACCTTGTCCAGTGATACTGATTCACCTGAATGATAACCGCATCCACCAGATTCTGAATGCACAGCCACAGCCATGCCCAGCGTCTGGCAATGAAAAAGCCTATAAATATCCAGGCCATGGGCAGCATGATCATCATCGTCCTTTTATGGGTATAAGTAATGGTGACCCAAACCGCAATGACAAATAATCCCCCCAACAGCTTGCCCCATTCCATCACCTTCTGCAGAGGAAAAATATCTATAAAAAACAGGACCGTTGTCAATAACAGCAGCCACAAAATCACGCAGCTGCAGATCCAGCCTGCCACTTTACCGCCTTTTGCAGATTTCAGCATATCCACCTGCTGTACATGCATGCGAACTACTTGGTTTTTCTGCTTTTTCATGGCCGCCTCCTTTCTAGATTTCGATCTCTTTGATTTGGTTGGCCAAGTTCTCCTTTACAAATTGATGGGCAACTTTGCCATTATACAATAGCTCCAGCCTGCGGTTTACACACAACTGCACGTGCTCTTCCGGGAAAAAGCGCTTATAAACATCACTTATAGGAGTCTGAGACTCATAAACAGGGGCCTGAAACAAACAGGACAGCGCTTCATACACATGTTCCTCCTGCTCCACCAGCATCCGTTCCATATGATTTTGATCACTGTGATACCAGGCAATATAAAACTTTGCATCGTTCTCCAACATGGCAAAGGCAATGGATATACCCAAAGAAAACATTTCGTTTAAGTCCGTGAAATCCGGTGCGGACATATCAAAAATCAACGCCGCCTTGGATTGCACAAAACGACTATATTCTCTTACCATCAAATCATCCACTCTGGCACTCAGCTTCCAGTGAATGCTCTGAGGACGATCTCCCGGACGATATTCTCGGATTTGGAATACCTCTGAATTATTTTCACCGCCTCGCTGAGGGTTCGTATCCTCCCCCTCTCCTTCTGATCCCACAAAGCTCTCCGGCAGCTGCAGACGCACAGGAAATATTTCCGGCAAAAAGGCAACCGTAGCCTTAGACAGCCCTTTTTCCTTCAGAGACATGATCCCCAACGGATCCCAGACCTGCCAGCGATGCAGGGAGCATTCTGCTATACCCACCAGATCACTGCTAATCTGTACCTCCAACCAGGTCATTTCACCGCCGCCTATTTTCGTTATGACGGGTATTTTATATATTTTCTTTTCATATTGATGAAAATACTGCAGGTAAAGCTTGATTTTTCCCACAGGCCGATCACTGCAGTTTTCGATTTTTAATGACAGTGTACAGGGTTCCCCAATAGCCCCCACATAATTGGGAGCTGTAAACAGAATATTTAAGTCATCTCTTGTGGCCCGACACAACCAAATCCCCACAGGAATCATCATCAGCCACACGCCGCATAATGTACACATGATGGGATTGGCATAAAATACAGCAAGATACCCCAATACGATGGTTATGACGATATGAAAGGTCAGCCTCATGGGGACATCCTCTCCTCCGATTTGCGCCGCATAGTGGGCTGGGGTACTTTTTTAATAATCTCATTGACGATCATATCTGCAGTTACTTGATTGACTTTGGCTTTTGATGCCAAACGAATACGATGAACCAGAACATCTTTTGCAATGGATACCACGTCCTCAGGTATCGCATAATTACGATCATATAAATAAGCCAACGCCTTTGTCATTCTTGCCAACGCAATGGTTCCACGGGGGCTGACACCCAGCTGCACCATGGGGTGTTCACGAGTAGCGCGCACCAATCGACTCATATATTCATATAACATGTCATGGATAAAGACTGCTTCCGCCTCTCGCTGCATGCGCATCAATCCTTCTGCAGTAATCACAGGACACACCTGTTCCAGTGGATTGCCCGCACTACGTCCTTTTACAATTTCAATTTCATCTGTTAAATCCGGATATCCCATCTGGATGCACACCATAAAACGATCCAGCTGGGACTCAGGAAGCATCTGTGTACCCGCACTGCCCACCGGATTTTGTGTGGCGATCACCACGAAGGGTTTGGGCAATTCCCTTGTAATACCATCCACTGTCACACTGCCTTCTTCCATGGCTTCCAGCAAAGCAGACTGGGTCTTAGGGGATGTTCGGTTGATTTCATCCGCCAAAAACAAATTACACATGGCCGCACCCTTTTGATATACAAATTGGCCCGTCTCTTTTTGATACACTGAAAAACCGGTAATATCCGCAGGCATCACATCCGGCGTAAATTGTACACGCCGCTGCTCTAACCCCATGGCCTTGGAAAAAGCCATGGCCATAGTGGTCTTCCCCACACCCGGAATATCATCAATTAAAATATGTCCCCTGGCAATAATTGCCGTCATCACCTTGACGATACATTCTTTTTTACCAATCACTGCCTTGTTCACTTCTCCCATTACACGCAGTGCTGCCGAACTATCCATAATCCTCCCCCTATTCCGATATATTCTGCTTTTATTATAACACACATTTCTGCATTTGTCTTTACGAAATTCTTAAGATTTTATCTAAATGGCTTGAAAAGTTTTCCTAACTACTATATAATCAATTACAAATCCATAAATCGAGGTGCAAAATTATGATTTTTAAGAATGCAGAACTTTTTAATGTAAGTGAAATATATCCCTCTCCCCTGGGTGGTTACTGTATGCGCCGTTTTCCTGAAGCTGTAGAGGAACATTTTGAGTGTGTACCCCAGGCCATTCGTATGAACCAGAGTACTACCGGTGTAGAACTTCGCTTTGTGATGCACAGCGATACTGTGACCATCCGCATGGCCCATAAAAATCCCGAAGATACGACTACTTCAACCTTTCATGTATATTATGGTAATATCCAGGGTAAATGGAACGATCACGAAGTGGACAAACATATTCGGGGAGAAGTTCATGATTTTGTCATTCAAAAACCGGACAATCTTGCATTTCTTCAGGAGGCCACCGCTGTTTCCGGTTCCGACTGGGACCCTCAGGTGGTGCGTGTAATTTTTGACCGCGGCTACCTGCGTCTGATGGATATCATTGGTGATATTGAACCGCCTACCAAGGAGCAGTGTCCTTCTAAGACCTTGCTCACCTATGGCTCTTCCATCACTCACGGTTCCAACAGCCTGGATTCTTCCCATTCCTGGCCCTCACTGCTGGGGCATTGCCTGAATATGGATGTGCGCAACTTGGGCATGGCCGGTTCCTGCGCCTTTGAAAAAGAGACTGCAGATTATCTGGCAGTCCAAGACTGGGATATAATTACCCTGGAACTGGGCATCAATGTGCTGCACTGGCCTGTGGAGAAGATCCGTCCCCGTGTGGAATATATTATTGAAACTGTTGCGGGTAAAAATCCATTGAAGCCCGTAATTGTGATCTCCCCCTTCTTCTGCGCCGGCGGTGAGGCAAAGGCCAATATCTGGCGTCGGATCATTGATGATGTTGTAGACACATTGGCCCTGCCTAATGTAACATATATTAATGGCCTTGACTTATTGGGCGATATTACATTGCTCTCTGCCGATGAAGTACATCCCAATATTCATGGAGTATATCAGATTGCTGAGCGGTTGAAGAGATATATTCAATTGGTGCCCGGCCCCAGCAAATCGTAAAAAGCTGGTGCGCGGCCCCGGCAAACCGTAAAAATCTGGTGCGTGGCCCCAGTAAACTTCAAAAATTTGGAGCCTGGCTCCAGCTAATCACAAAAAGCTGGAACCAGGCTCCATTTATTTTTCCAAACGATGCTTGCTTTTTTACATTTCACCACATAATAAAGCGAATGATGAAGGTTTTAATTGAATCTCAATCTCAGCACGGCCCTCCACAACAGGAACGGTAATCATCTCCGGACTTACCTGGCGCACCCACTATATAAAAAGAAAAGGGGGGCAACTAGTGCCCCCTTATTTCCTCAACCTTCCGGTCGAATGTCCTCATACAGATAATCATGCAGAATATCCGATGCCACATCCAGATCATATACAAAATACCAACCACCATCTTCCATGATACCGCCGTAAGCATCACACCCGGCACTGGGCATGGCAAACTGCTCCATGGCCGGCAGATTCACCGCGGCCCACAACCCCAACTCCATGATCTTCTGACTGTCCAATGTGGTCTCACACATCTTCATGACCTGCTCTAGGATGCCGGGATATTCCATCACTGACTTATCCAAC
>JAFUJY010000148.1 GCA_017467985.1 Bacillota bacterium | reverse complement strand
GCAGGGCTGGCAGTATTCACCTTATCAGGCAGAACTCCATAAAAAGAATATGGGACTGCTGGCACAGCTGGAAGGAAACTCTGAAGACGGAAGTGCAGAAGTGATTGCCACAGATGATACTTGGCTGTGTGAAGAGAGTCAGGTTCGTTTTTCTGAAATCTATGATGGTGAGACCTATGATGCGTCCTATGTATCTGCGGATAAGGAAGCTGTTGAGATCTATGAAGAAGATATGAGCGTATTGATTGCCCAGGAGGGTGAAGATGTACGTGAGATGGATCGTATCAGTGCCCGCAATATCTTTGTAACGCCTGCGGGTGAAACGGTGGTGGACTTTGGTCAGAATCTGACCGGCTATGTGGAGATTCAGCTGACGGCAAAGGCCGGCGACAGAGTGGAACTGTCCCATGCAGAGGTGATGGATCAGCAGGGAAACTTCTATACCGAAAATTACCGCAGTGCAAAAGCCAAGTACATATATACCTGTAAAGACGGTCAGCAGTCCTACAAGCCTAAATTAACCTTCTTCGGTTTCCGCTATATTCGTGTGGATCAGTTCCCCGGCGAGGTGAAGCCGGAAAACTTCACTGCTGTTGTGGTGCATTCTAATATGAAGAGAACCGGATATCTGCGAAGCTCTAATCCGCTGCTGAACCAACTGTTTGATAATATTATCTGGGGCCAGAAGGGTAATTTTGTGGATGTGCCCACGGATTGTCCCCAGCGTGATGAGCGTCTGGGCTGGACCGGCGATGCGGAGATCTTTATTCGTACTGCCTGCATGAATTACGACGCGGAGAAGTTTTTTGCCAAGTGGCTGGCTGATATGGAAGCGGATCAGTTGCCGGATGGCGGTATCCCCATGGTGGTTCCCAATGTTATGGGGGATGAAGAAAGTGGTGCTGCCTGGGGTGATGCGGCTGCGGTTTGTCCCTGGGAATTGTACATGGCCTACGGCAATAAGGATTTGCTGAAAAAGCAGTTTAACATGATGAAGATGTGGGTGAACCACATTACAACAGTGACAGAAGAGCCTTATTTGTGGGTGGGCAGCCGTCATTTTGGTGACTGGGTTGGTCTGGATGCTCCTTATGGCAGTTACAAGGGTTCCAGCAGAGAAGAACTGATTGCTTCTGCGTACTATGGCCTGTCCACCTCCCTGGTTGTGAAGGCAGGTGAAGTGCTGGGTGAGGATGTAAGTGAGTATAAAGAATTGCTGGAGAATATTATCAAGGCGTTCCGGACTAAGTATACTGAATATAAGACCCAGACAGAGTGCATCGTTGCGGCCCATTGGGGGATGGCAGAGGATGTGCAGAAGACAGCGGATCAACTGGCAGCCATGGTGAAGAAAGACGGCCAGATGATGACCGGTTTCGTAGGGACTCCCTATTTACTTCATGTACTGAGCGCTAACGGTTATTATGATCTGGCCTATGAGCTGCTGCTGCGCACAGAATATCCTTCCTGGCTGTATCCTGTCACTAAGGATGCCACCACCATTTGGGAGCATTGGGACGGCACCAAGCCGGACGGTACCTTCTGGAGCAGGGATATGAACTCCTACAACCATTATGCTTATGGTTCCGTTGCGGATTGGGTATATCAGGTGGCTGCAGGTATCAGTCCCGTGGAGGCTGGATACAAGACTGCCAAGGTTGCGCCCCATCCCAGTGATCAGCTGGAATATCTGGAGGCGGAAGTGGAAACTCGTCAGGGCAGAATTATTTCCCGCTGGAAGAAGAAAGATGACATGTGGCAGTATGATATTACCACACCGGTGAAGACTTTGATCGAGATCGACGGCAAGTCAGAATGGGTAGAAGCGGGTAATTATCGTTATTACAGCCGATAATTCTGAAAAAGTTTTAAAAATAAAAAGGAAACGGGCATACTTTGTCGAATAATTGTAATGTCCGGGTGAGCAGAGACTGCCTGTGCGGTCTCTGCTTTATTATGGCAGTTTTACAGAAGGGAGTGAGGCGTGGGTGTATTATCCGGAAGACATTATCCGGGAGGTCCGGGAAAAGAACGACATTGTCAATGTGATTTCCCGATACGTTTCGTTGACACGTAAGGGACGCAATTATTTTGGACTCTGTCCATTTCACGGTGAGAAGACCCCATCCTTTTCTGTAAATGCCACCGATCAGTTTTATCACTGTTTTGGATGCGGTGCGGGCGGTAATGTGTTTACGTTTGTGCAGAATATGGAAAATGTGACGTTTGTGGAGGCATTGCAGCAGCTGGCTGAGGAGGCCCATGTGACCCTGCCGGAGGCGGAGCTTTCCCCACAGGAAAAGGCCAGGATGGCCAGACGTGAGCGCATGTATGAGGCCAATCGGGAAGCAGGCTTGTTCTTTTATACACAGCTTGTGAAGAGTCCTTATGCCAAGGCTGCCCGGGAATATTTGGCTAACCGTCAAGTATCTGATGAGTTCCTGAAAAAGTTTGGTTTGGGTTATGCACCCATCAGCCGGGATGCTTTGACCAGGTACTTAACCAGTAAGGGCTATGAGCCGGAATTGCTGCGAGCCGCTTATCTCAGTGGTGGTGATGAAAATCGAACTTATGACCGTTTCTTTAATCGTGTCATGTTTCCCATTTTTGACGTGCGGGGGCGGGTCATCGCCTTCGGAGGCCGCGTCATCGGCAAGGGGGAACCCAAGTATCTCAATTCCTCTGATACGGAAGTATTTAATAAGCGGAAAAATCTGTATGGCCTGAATTTGGCCAAGAAGAGCCGCCGTAAGCAGGCATTGATGGTAGAAGGGTATATGGATGTGTTCTCACTCCACCAGGCCGGGTTTGACAATGCGGTAGCGTCCCTGGGAACGGCGTTAACACCGGAGCAGGCCATGCTTTTGAAGAGGTATTTTGACGAAGTATGTCTGGTCTATGACAGCGATGGAGCGGGTACCAATGCAGCCAGGAGGGCAATCCCCATTTTGGAACAGGCAGGCCTGCGGGTACGAGTCATGCGGGTTCCCGGTGCGAAGGATCCAGATGATTTCATTAAAGCCAACGGTGCGGAGGCCTT
>JAFUJY010000147.1 GCA_017467985.1 Bacillota bacterium | reverse complement strand
TGCTGCATGGCCACCGCCACCGGGGTGTCCCCATCAAAGGGCGGCTTACCCACAGCCATTTCGTACATGGTGATACCCAAAGAATATAGATCGCTGCGTGCATCCACCTGCTGGCCACGAGCCTGTTCCGGTGACAAATAGTGCACGGATCCCATGGCATCCTTATGATCGGTCACGGTGCTGGACTTGGTAAACTTGGCAATGCCAAAGTCCGTCACCTTTACTTCGCCCCGGGGTGTAACCAGTACATTCTGGGGCTTAATATCTCTATGAATAATATTGCTTTCGTGGGCACACTTCAGCGCCTCCGCAATTTTTATCACTACTTTTACAATTTCATCCGCACCCATATGGCCACGACGACGAATATAATCTTTTAATGTGATGCCGTCCACATATTCCTTGACCATATATTCCATGCCCTGCTCCGTCCCCACATCGTAAATTCCCACGATATTGGGATGGGTCAGCATGGCGATGGCATGGGCTTCCTTACGGAACTTCTCCACCTGGAGGGGGTCATCGTTAAAGTCCTCCCGCATCACCTTTACGGCAACTTCCCGATGAAGCTTATGATCCATGCCCCGGAAAACAACGGCCATTCCCCCCGAACCGATGACTTCCAGTAATTCGTAACGATTGGCTAATATGGCTCCAACCTGCAGCATTTACCCTTCCGTCCTTTCCAAATCCACCAAAATAATCGAAATATTATCATTTCCACCATTTCGGTTTGCCTCATTTACCAACATATCCACACGATCTGACAATGTCAGACTTCTTACTTTTATAATTTCACTGATGCGCTCGTCTTCAATCTGTCCATTTAAGCCATCAGAACAAAGCAAAATCATCTTCGCAAATCCTAACGGAACCTTATATAGATCCGTCTCCACTTCTTCGGATGTACCGATGGCCCGGGTGATGTAATTCCGGCGGGGATGCACCCGCGCCTCTTCCGGAGTAATTTTGCCCTGGCGCACCATCTCTTCTACCAGGGAATGATCCATGGTTATCCGTACAAAATGATCATTTTGATCCAAAGCGTACATGCGGCTATCCCCCACATTGGCGCAGTAAATGGCATCTCCCATCACTGAGGCTGCCACCATCGTGGTACCCATACCCGCCATCTGAGGATTGGCCACAGCCATATGATACACATGCTTATTGGCCTTGGACACCATTTCGTAAAAAATCTCTTCAGTGGGGATGTTCACTGCCTGGGCGGCATATTCCACCGCACATTTTACCGCCTCCTGAGAGGCTTTTTCACCAGCTGCATGACCGCCCATTCCATCTGCCACAATGAACAGATTGGGCAGTGCACCCACCGGTTCTTCGGAGGAGAAAACACAGTCCTGGTTTACCAGCCGACAAGCTCCAATATTACACCTCGCTGCTACCTTCATGATTGTTTTCTGCTCCTTTCTCGTATCTTCTGCGCAGCTGGCCACAAGCTGCATCAATGTCCCGGCCCATCTCTCGACGTACAGTGGCCGGAATGTGTTCCCGCTCCAAAACTGCCAAGAAGCGTTTTACCCGGTCGTTATCGGAAGCAGACAGACTTCTTTCTGCCACCGGATTCACCGGAATCAAATTCACATGACAAAGCATGCCCCGCAGATTCTTGGCCAGCTCTACGGCGTGCTCCACAGAGTCATTCACTCCCTGGGCCAGGGCATACTCAAAGGTAATCCGCCGATGGGTCTTATCCGTATAATAACGACATGCCTCCATCAGTTCCTCCATGGTGACCTGATAGGCCACGGGCATGAGGGTCTTACGAATCACATCATTGGGGGCATGAAGGGACACCGCCAGTGTCACTCCCGTATCCAGATCCGCAAACTGACGCATACGCTCCACCAGTCCACAGGTGGACACAGTGATATTACGCAGGCTCAGATTCTTGCCCGCCGGATCATGGATAATCTCCAAGAACTGAAGCAATGCGTCGTAGTTGTCAAAAGGTTCACCGCAGCCCATGATGACCACATGACTCACCTTGACACCGGCCACCCGCTCCACTTCATAAATCTGCTGCAGCATCTCGCCGCTCATCAAGTCCCGCTTTTTGCCGGACAGGGTGGACGCACAGAACTTACAGCCCATTCTGCAGCCTACCTGAGAAGATATGCACAAAGAGTAGCCATAATGATACTTCATTAAAACTGTCTCGATTTGTTCATGATCCCACAGGGTCATCAAAAACTTCTGGGTTTCGTCCTTGGCGGAACGCTGTACCAGCTCCTGTCTTACCAGATGCAATGGCACTTCCCGACTCAAACGCTCCCGCAGCTTCAACGGAAGGTTGGTCATCTGATCATAAGAAACGGCCTTTTCCCGATGCAGCCATTCAAAAATCTGGCGGCCGCGAAACGCCTTCTCGCCCATCGCCTTTAACTGTTCCTGCCACTGGGCAAGTGTCAGGGAAAAACCGTCTAAACCTTCCATTATAATCACCAGTGCTTTCGCTAGCGAAAGCATCCTTTCTTTCGGAATTGGGGCTGGTTTTGCGAAGCAAAATCGCCGCTGCTCATAGCGGCGAAAGCCACAAAACGCAGTGTGAAAAACTTGTTTTTCACACTAATTTACCTCATCTCTTACGAAACTTTGCGATGAAAAATCCATCAAAATACTCTTTTTCCGGGAAAACATAGGTGTACTGCTCTGTCACCTGACCCATTGGGAAGCCCTCCGGCACACAATCCGCTGCGCTTACCGCCTGAAATTCCGGATGCCGGGCCAAAAACCAGGCCACATTTTCTTCATTCTCACCGGGATGCAGAGTACATGTGCTGTATACCAGCACGCCCCCGGAGCGCACACAATCCGCCGCCCGGTCTAACATCTGCCGCTGCAGAGGAACCAGCTCCTGCAGTTCTTTCATAGACTTATGAATCTTCAGATCCGGCTTATTGCGGATGATTCCCAGTCCTGAACAAGGCGCATCCAGCAACACTCTGTCCCAGGCCTCATGATCTGAATCCTTAGCCACCAGGGCATCTCCCAATTCCGGCTTCATCATATCCAGCCCCAGACGTTTCGCTGTGGTCTGCATCAACTTAATCTTATGTTCGTGCACATCCCGACTGCACACCAGACCCTTATTCTTCATCAACTGGGCCATGTGGGAGGACTTCCCTCCCGGCGCTGCACACATATCCAGCACCTTTTCCCCCGGTTGGGGATTCAGCACATGGGCACACACCATGGAGCTTTCATCCTGCACGGTGAATAACCCCTCAACAAACTCCGGCCACGCGGCAAAATTACCGGCGCCTTCCAATATCAGACTTTCCGGACAGCACTTACCCCGATGCACATTTTCTGCACCCAAGCGCTGGGTCAACTTATCTTCCAGCTCATTCCGTGTGATCTTGAGTGTATTGCACCGAATGGACAAATTCCGGGGAATAGTCAGATACTGAGCCAGCTTCTTGGTCTGATCCAAACCATAAGTCTTCTCCCACATTTCCAAAATCCAGCGGGGAATACTGTAACGCACGGATAAGTGCTCCAGCAGGTCTGTCCCCGCCTCCGGCCAGGACTCCCGCAGATTCTCCCGCAGCATGGTCCGCAGGATGGCATTCACAAAACCGGATAACCTACGATGGGGGGACTTGGTAATTAATTTTACCGCCTCATCCACCACTGCACTCTGGGGGATTTTATCCATCCACAGAAACTGGGCGGCACTGACCATCAAAACCATGGCCACATAGGGTTCCATCTTACACACCGGCGTCTTAGAATACAAATCCACCATGCACTCCAAGCGCAAATAATGGGTCAGCACCGTATACACCAGGTTGGCAATCAAAGCCTTCTGACGAGTGTTCCACTCCGGATGGGTGTTAAAGGTCTGCTGCAGTAAAATAGAACTGTAGGCCCCTTCCTGAAACACTTTCAGGAGGATCTCCACCGCTTCCTTTCGTTCATTACAGGGCTTATTATTCATCGGCTCCCAGCCTCTTGCCCCACAATGGGCATCCTCTTAAAAATACATCCGCCGGCAGTGCTTTTTTACCCGGCAGCTGCAGCTGACAAATCTCCAAAATTCCTTCCCCGGCCTGTACCAGGATCTGACAGTCCGCCTTAGCACCAAGAGCGGCTGCTTGCTCCTTAGTCAGTACCTGACCCACTTCGCTGATGTTCCCCTCCCGGGCAAACACCTTCACCTGCTGTACCTTCAGGATCTTGCCTTCAAAGGTGGTATAGGCAGAGGGCCAGGGAGTAAAGGCGCGAACAGCGCAGTCCATCAGACGGGCACTCTGGCTCCAATCCATCTTGCCATCTTCACGGCTCAGCATAGGCGCATGTGTAGCCTGAGCATCATCCTGCTTTTCACCTTCAGGATTTTCTCCGGCGGCAAACTGTTCTACTACCTGCATCAGTGCCCGGGCACCTGCTACTGCCAGCTTGTCGTGCATGGTCTCACCGGTATCGGTATCGGTAATAGGGACCTGTACCTGCAGGATACTATTGCCCGTATCAATGCCTTCATCCATTCGCATAATGGTCACACCGGTTACCTCGTCGCCGGCGGCAATGGACCGCTGGATGGGCGAAGAGCCCCGATATTTAGGCAGCAAGGATGCATGCACATTAATGCAGGGAGCAATATCCAGGATACTCTTGGGCAGAATCTGACCAAAGGCCGCCACCACCATCAGGTCCGGGGCCTGTTCCTTTAACTTAGCCACCCATGCCTTGCGGCGGATGCGCTCCGGCTGGAATACTTCCAGCCCCTGCTCCAGCGCATATTCCTTCACAGGAGGCGCTGCCAGCTCACCCTTA
>JAFUJY010000146.1 GCA_017467985.1 Bacillota bacterium | reverse complement strand
GTGGAATACCTACGCATTCTACTGCCTGTATGCAGAGATCGACCAGTTTGATCCCACCAAGTATACTATGGATTACGAGACCCTGTCCATCATGGATAAGTGGCTGCTGTCCAAGCTGAATACTCTGATCAAGACCGTAGATAATCATCTGGGCAACTATCGTATTCCCGAGTCCGCTAAGGCTCTGGAGGACTTTGTTGACGAGCTGAGTAACTGGTACGTACGCCGTGGCCGTGAGCGTTACTGGGGCAAGGATATGACCCAGGACAAGATCAACGCTTATCTGACCCTGCATCAGGCACTGGTAACCGTTGCTAAGCTGTCCGCACCGCTGATTCCTTTCATGTCTGAGGAGATCTATCTGAATCTGGTGGCTGGTCTGGATGCATCTGCACCCAAGAGCATTCATCTGTGCGATTACCCCGTTTGCGACGAGTCCAAGATCGATGCCGGTCTGGAAGACGCCATGGAAGAGATTCTGGAAATCGTTGTTGCCGGTCGTGCTTGCCGTAACAATGCCAACATCAAGAATCGTCAGCCCATCGGTGTAATGTATGTAAAGAGTGACAAGGAAGCCCTGGGCGAGGAATATGCTGCCATCATCAAGGATGAGCTGAATGTGAAAGAAATCGTATTCACTCAGGATGTTCGCAGCTTTACCAGCTACAGCTTCAAGCCTCAGCTGAGAACCGTTGGTCCTAAGTACGGTAAGCTGCTGGGCAAGATCCGTCAGGCGCTGACCGAGCTGGATGGCAACGACGCCATGGATATTCTGAAGAGCGGCCAGGATCTGGTACTGAACCTGGATGGCAATGAAGTTGTACTGGCTGAAACTGATCTGCTGATCGAATCCGCCCAGAAGCCCGGATTCATGTCCGAGAATAATGGCGAGCTGACCGTAGTTCTGGATACCAACCTGAGCGAAGCTCTGCTGGAAGAAGGTTTCGTACGTGAGGTTATCAGTAAGGTTCAGACCATGCGTAAGGAAGCTGGTTTCGAAGTAACCGACCATATTCTGGTTTCCTATAGCGGCAGCGAGAAGGCTGAGACCGTAATCGCCGCCAATGCTGCTATGATCGCCGGTGATGTTTTGGCTGAGAGCGTGCAGAAGGATGCCCTGGAAGGTGCTTACGAAAAAGAATGGAATGTAAATGGAGAAAAGGTTACTTTTGCAGTAAAGAAGCTGTAATTGCAGCCGGATGGAGGTCTTTATGAAAAAGATACTTTGCACTCTGCTGTGTGTATGCATGATGACGACGATGTGTTCCTGCGGATATCCCAACGAAAGCGTAAAAGCTCCGGCAAACTGGCCGGAGTACGCGGTGGGAGAGATGCAGTTTCCCTGTGAAGCCGGGTGGACAGCCGCCGATGTGTCCGGATTTACGGATGCAGCGGTGGAGCCCTTCCAGCTGGTAAATACTTCTAATGGAGTAAATTGGGTCAGCTGCCTGACAAGTCCAGAGTGGGCCACCAAGACACGGAACTTCCTGGCCATTTCCTACCTGAATATGGGCTCGGAAGTGAAGGATTCTGTACTGGAAGAACAGCTGATGAGCGGTGAGGAGTTAAAGGCCGCCTTCCTGAATGTGAACATGACAGTGTCTGTCTTGTCGTCTCCGGAGATTGTAAAGTATGGTGATCACACTGTGCTCACATATACCTGCCGATTTGCCATGACCGATGGCACCAAGATGGTGGTGCAGGTGGGCATGCTGGGTCACGGCGACAGACTTTACCAGTTCCATTATGTGGATTATCAGTCCGAAAGCAAAACAGATGCCCTGGCACAGATTTTGACCGGACTGGAATGGATTGAAAAGAAATAAAAAAATTAGGGATGCTTCTCTCTGGAGTAGAGGGAAGCATCCCTTTTTTATGATCGGGCGATAGTTAATAGGGAAGGGCTTCTTCCACCGGGCAATTAATGGCGCGCCCGGTACGGTAAAGATATACCAGTTTGATAATGCTTACTACAGCTGCAGCGATGAGTGAAACGATGGTGGCAAGAGCGCCCAACAAGGGAATAATCACCATCAGAACGATGCTGGCAAGGGCCGCAATCATGGAACCGATATACCACTTCCACAAAGTATACCATTTCTCAGCAAGCACCGAATCCCAGGGTGCAACCACTTGAGCATGGGCTGTATATTCCTGGTATTCTCCTGCCAGTCCCAAAATGATGATCAGGATGGAAAATACAACCGTCAAAAACGGAACTGCCAGTAGGCTTGAGACGTAATTAAGTATGGATACAATGATACCGCAGGCGCCTGCGACACGATAATTCTGATGGGCCTTGGCAAGCACCAAAAGAATGGCAGAATATGCCAGTGCGCTGAGAGTTTTGAGGATCTGCCCGAAGGAATATAATCCTGGTGCAGAGGCTGCGACACTCTCTTGGGTCATGAATCCTGCAATAGTGGACGGAATAATCAGCCAGAACAGGATGGTCAGCCATTTTTTTAGAAAAATATGGTCGCGCTGGTACATATTTGTTTCTTCAGTATACATAGTTTAATCCCCTTTCGTTTTGATGATTTTATTATAAGGGACGGATATATCCACTGTCAAGGAGTTTTGTCTTGTTTTTTTGTCGCGACCAGAGTATAATAAAAGAAAAAACAAGGGGGTCTTATACAATGAATTGGATTCAGGTTCAAACATTTGCAGACGGACCGCACACCTATGTGGGCATCGAAGTGTTTTTGCCCCAGCGCCCGCTGCCGGGAAAAAAATACCCACTGGTCATGCTGCTGCATAGTCGTGAGGCGGATCGTACCCAGTGGTTAAAGAGCGTGGCTCTGGAGCGTTATGCAGAAAATGCGGGAAAAGCAATTGTGCTGGTACAGGGCAATCAGAGTTTTTATGTGAATAGTGTGGCCGGTTATAATTGGGGGGATTATATCACTCAGGAGCTGCCAGAGAAACTGGCAGGGTGGTTCCCCATTTCGGCAGACCCGGCAGAACGCATCATTATGGGCGTGGATATGGGTGGTTACGGTGCCATTATGGCGGCTCAGAATGCACCGGAAGCCTTTGCTCAGGCAATCGCGGTCGATCCCATTTTAGATGTGTCCCCGCTGTATGATACACATCTTCAGCCGAAACCGGAGTATATTTTCGGGGAGCGGGCAGAGCTTGCCAAGAATGGTTATGTGCTGAGTAATCAGTGCAAGATCCCAGTGGTGCTGGCATGCAGCAAGGTGGAGAAGTGTCCCTGGGCAGAAGGCAGTACCAATGTGACAGTGGTTTCTCTGGAAGGGCAAACCGTAAAGGATCGAATGGAAGAAACATTCCGCATGCTGTTAGAAGGGAGGCTGGCACAATGACATTGATGCAATTTCATATTTATTCTGCAGTGCTGCAGATGGGCATGGATGTGTGGGCGCTGATGCCAGATAAACCTCAGCAGGTTGAAGAGCCGCTGAAGGTTTTGTGGCTGCTTCACGGTGGTTCCGGCGATCAGACCGCCTGGGTACGGGATACCCGCATCGAGGCCTATGCTTCTAAGTATAAAAATATGGCAGTGATTCTGCCCAATGCCTACCATTCTTGCTTTATTGATATGGCCATGGGTCAGAAGTTCGGGGAATATATTGGCGTGGAATTGCCCAGAATTATGCGGGGACTTTTGCCCAATTTGTCTGCCAGAAGGGAAGATAACTGGATCAGTGGTTTTTCCAATGGCGGGTACGGATGCCTGCATGTGGGTTTCAGTCATCCTGAGACCTTTGGTGCCATCGGTGCTTATGGTGCCGGCGACAAAGCAGATGCGGATTTCAGCTATCGCATGAAGGATAAGATTCGCATGTTCGGCGAAGGGGATATCAAAGAATCCCAGTATTGTGTTCGAAAAATGATTCGGGAGCTGCTACTGACAGATCGCCCCAAACCCATTTTGGACCACGGCTGCGGGGAATTTGACCCGTGGCGGAATATGAACGAGATGATCCGAGATGAAGTGCAGGGTTTTGATGGGGACCCGTACCAGTATTGTTTTACGCTGATCGAAGGAGACGGGCATACCGGGACTGCCAGCGGTGCACTGGTAGAGATGTTTATTAAACGAATGCAGGGAGATGAATAATCATGGTTCGTAAATCATATACGTATTCAAATAATGGGGCTGAGATTGCCAGACTGTTAAAGAAAAAGCCACAGTACCAGAAGGTGGTGGAACTGGCAAAGAAAACAACGGAGTATGCCAGAAACCATTTTGCGGATGATTCTTCTCGGATGAGCGGTTGGGGACACGATTTTGTTTGTCCCAAGTGTGCATCCCAGATGATTATGGATTTGGACATGCCATACAACCCGCCCCATGTATTTACCTGTCCGAATTGTGGAGCAACCGCCTCCAGTGACAAACATGATATGGCCTGGGTATATTATTATCGGGCAGAGTATGCGGTGTTTGCAGAGAGTGCGGCACTGTGTGCGGTGCTGGGAGATCAAGAGGCGCTGGCATATTTGATTCGTTATATTGATTTTTATGCGGATCGCTATCATGAATTCCCGGAGCATGGCTGGAATGTGGGGATTGCCAAAGTGATGGAGCAGAATTTGGACGAAGCGGTTTGGGCCATTGCGCTGCTTCGTTCCCTGGCAGCCTGTAGGAACTTGATCTCGGCTGAGAAGAAAGATTACTGGTACAAAAAACTGTTCCGCCCCATCGCAGATCTTTTGACTCCTCAGATTAAGCGTATTCATAATATTGATACCTGGATGATGTGTGCTCTTGGCATGATCAGTTTGTATTTTAATGACCATGAACTGTTTGACCATGCGGTTTACAGTACCTATGGATTGTCTAATCAGATCACTCAAGGCTATACGGAGGATGGCATCTGGTACGAAGGGTCTTTGCACTATCATTATTATACCTCAGAAGGCTTGACTTATTTCTTTACCATGCTGGCAGAACGATACCCGGAAGATCCATTGCTGGATATGTTTATTAAGATGTATGCGGCACCGTTGGAGCTGTCCCATGACCAATACACGCTGCAGTCCGTAAATGATGGCTGGTATCCCCGTACGATCGCTACATATGCCCGTCAGATTCTAATGGCGGCTCGGGTATTTTCTGATGATGTGATAACCGGTCAAGTGCAGCGGATCTGGAAAAAAGAGCCGGAGGCACTGATGATTCCGCTGGCACTGTTGTTTGAGCCTGTGGAAGATGATGTGGTTATGATGGAAGCAACGAAGCTGGCAGTGTTAAAAAAGCCCTTCCATATGATTTTAAAGAGCAGCGTGCTGTGTTTGAGTCACCGTCATCGGGATAATCTGTCAGTGGTGCTGGCACCATTTTCTGATGATCTGGGGACGCCGGGTTACGCTCATGTACTGGTACCGGGCTGGTATCGCCAAGCTCCGTCCCATAATACCATTTGTGTGGATGGTGCCCATCCCTATGAAATGGTAGAGTCCAGGGTGGAAAAGGTGGAGGATGGTATTCGGGCAGTGTGCCAGTGGCCCGGGTTAACAATATCCCAGCGGACTTTGACTGTGGAAGATGCCAGTGTGCGGGATGTAACTGTTTTGGAAAGCGAAGATGAGCATGTATATGATTGGTTCTTCCATTCTATGGGAACTGCGCAGTATTCTTGGAATGGGGAAGCTGGCACACTGGAAGGTCAGGAGGGCTACGAATATCTGGAAGAAATTCAAAAAATGAATGGTACGGACACATTTATTGCCAGCTTTACGCTGGAAAGCGGCGAAAAACTAACAATTACGATCCCGGTGGCTGCTGGCATGGAGGTGTTTACTGGTCTGTCCCCCAGTAACCCGGCGGATATTAAGCGAAATGTGATTATTTTGCGCCAGCATGGCAAGAAAGCTAGGTTTGAGGTGAAATATGAACGGTAAATGGATCGGTGCCAGAATGACCCTTGAGGATCGGATGGCACCGATCTTCAAAAAAGAATTTTCGCTGGCACAAGTACCAGAAAAAGCAATGCTGCGAATTTGCGGCCTGGGACTTTTTGAACTGCGAATCAATGGTCAATTGCCGGATGACAGCGTATTAAATCCTGCCAACACCCAGTATACCCAGCGGGTATTATATTGTGAGTATGACGTGGCTCATATTTTGAAAAAAGGGCATAATTTGCTGACAGTGGAGTTGGGCTGTGGTTTTTATAACGAAAATAGTGGTGTGTGGAACTGGCAGATTGCCAAGTGGCGCTCAGCCCCGTGTTTGTGGCTGGAACTAGATATGGATGGGGAGCAGATTGTTACTGACGAAAGTTGGCTGGTAACATTAGAAGGGAGGATCACCTTTAACAGCATCTATCAGGGAGAAACATACGATGCCAGAAAGCGAATTACCAACTGGCAGTCAGTAGAACTGGTAGAAGGTCCCAAGGGACAACTCTGTCCCCAGACCATGCCGCCCATTCGCCGGATTGCTCGGGTGATACCAGCTGCACAGGAGAAGCTGGCGGATGGTACATATCTCATTACTATGCCAGAAATGGTAACAGGTTGGGCCAAACTGTATCTGGATGCACCCCGGGACGAAGAAATTACCATTACCTATGGCGAGGCGCTGGCAGAGGACAAGGTTCAGCGAATTGGAAAAAATGAAGGGCCGGAAGGTGGTTGGTGGCCAGACTGTTACCTGCAGCAGGATCATTTTATCAGTGATGGATATGCTGGCATTTTTGAGCCCAAGTTTAGCTATAAAGGATTTGAGTATATTGAAATCAGCGGTTATTCCGGAGAACTGCGGTCCCAGGACATTGAGGTGTACCGAGTGGCTAACGACGTGGAAAATCGGTCGGCATTCCGGTGTTCGGATCCGATGATTAATCAGCTGCATGATATGATGCGCCGGACACTTTTAAATAATTTCCAAGGCAAGCCTACGGATACCCCTGTTTGGGAGAAAAATGGCTGGCTGGGAGATGCCAACTGTGGTCTGGCATCCATGATGTATAATTTTAATATGGGCGAGTATTTCGCAGCATTTCTGGATACCATGGAGGATTGCCTGAATGAATACGGGCAAGTGCCGGTCATGGTACCTACGGCGGACTGGCAAACGGAAAACTCACCGGTGTGGAATACGGTTTTTGTCTTTGGCGCGCTGGCACTGCTGGATTACTGCGGTATGCGGGAAAAAGTAGCCCAACTGTATCCGGCTTTACGACGATTTGCGCGGCAGGATATTGAAGAAATTCGCCAAATGGGCTGGATCTGGCAAAAGGATGTATTCTGTGACTGGGTATCGCCCATGAACGGTGAATCTTTAAGTCTGATACCGATGGCATCAGAAGGATCTGAAATTGGTGCGACTGCCTTTATTTACGGAATGCTGGGAGCAATGATCCAGCTGTCAGAACAATTTGGTTCGCAGGATGAGGTGGCAGAGTACGAGAATGCTCGTAAAGAAATTTACCAGGCTTTTAATGCCAGATTCTATCGGGATGGTTATTATGAAACCACTATATGGGAGCCTGCTGGCAATCGGCAAAAGTATCGCCAAACCTCAAATATTCTTCCACTGGCATTTGGGTTGGCACAGGAAAAAGAAAAGGTGTTGGAAAAGCTGGTAGAGGATATTCGCCGCAGGGATTATCATTTGGACACGGGTTGTGCCGGAACGATGTTTCTTCTGCCAGTATTGTGTGATGGCGGATATGTGGATGTAGCCCAACGGTTATTGACGCAGACCACTTATCCCAGCTGGGGATTCTGGCTGACAAAGGGAGCAACTTCTGCCTGGGAGTCTTGGGAACTGACTGCCCGTTCCCATAACCACTATTTTCTTGCTACTTATGAAGGATATTTATATTCTCATATTGCTGGTATACGAAATATCAAAGATGGATATGCCAGATTCGATGTGTGCCCTGCACTGGAATGTGGTTTAAGTTGGGCGGAAACGGTGATTGATACTCCTATGGGGCTGGTACGCTGCAGCTGGCATATCGATGAAAAGGTGTATGTGGAGATAGAGGTGCCCAAGGGGGCGACTGCCAGTATCTGCCTAGAATATGCGGGAAAGAAACTGGTACAACTGGCAGAAGAAGGGATCTGCCAGTATACAATTGAGTTTTAATTGAAAAAAGCCTGACGGCCTTCTTTGTAATAGAAAGTGCTGTCAGGCTAATATTTTATGCTCATTGCCAGTACAGTAAATCAATTATTGTGACACTAGAGAAAACTGGTACATGACACTAAAAGAAACTGGTACGCTGCTGGGCGTGAGAAAGATTTAAATATTTTTCTCGGGTTGCCAGTCCGCCGCGGATATGGCGCTCGGCTTTATTGACTTCCAGAATTTTGCGGGTTTGACCTGCCAGCAGCGGATCGATACGAGAGAGTCGTTCGGTTACATCCTTATGTACAGTACTTTTGCTGATACCGAACTTTTTTGCGGTTTCCCGGACAGTGGCATTGTTTTCAATAATATAGTTGGCAATTTCAACTGCCCGTTCCTCGATTTGTTTATGCTTATACAGGTGATAGCTATTCATATTCTTCTCCGGAGAATTTCGTTTTTACATTGTATGAGCTCTGTGCCTGTTTATGATAGAAGTTGGGATGTTGGCAGCGAAAAATACCAGCATTTCTATTGACAATTTGCGGCTGGCATGCTACTATTATGTTAGACGATATATCGCGTCGCATAATAAAAGGGGGTGATGGCATGGCAGAAAATAGCCCGATGACAGAAGCGATGTATTATATTTTACTGGCACTTTTGAAACCGGCTCATGGTTATGGCATGATGCAGCGCATCACAGAACTGTCCCGAGGACGGCTGCACATGGGACCGGGGACACTGTATGGGGTCTTAACCCGTATGAAAAAGGACGGTTGGATTGTGTTGAATTCTGAAGAGGATCGGCGCAAAACATATAGCATTACGCCTGCTGGTAAAGATGCACTGCTGGCAGAATATGAGCGGTTGAAGCATCTCGTGGATGACGGAAAGGTATTGGAGGAAGAGGAAAATGAAAATGAATAGAACATATAGATTTCATCCCGCAGATTATGCCATCGGGGAGACCGAAAAGTTTTATGAAGATATGGCAGCAAAGGGCTGGCAATTAGTTAAGCGGGGCTTATATCTCAGTCGTTTTGAAAAAGCGGAACCGGAAAAGCGCAGATATCGGGTAGAATTATCAACGACCAGTGCTTTTGATGGTACCGAATTGCCAGAAGAGCAGATTGCATTGTATGAAGAGTGTGGTTGGCAATTTGTGACAGGTGCCAGTGTGATTAATGTATTTACTGCAGCGGAGGGCAGCGATGCGCCGGAAATCTACCAGGATTCCACACAGCAAGCTGATACTATGAAACAGCTTCGCAGAATTTACCGTGGTGGCTGGGTGATTGCGTTGATTATGGTAGTGTTGGATGTGCTGGC
Organism: Bacillota bacterium; assembly: GCA_017467985.1. Classification (GTDB taxonomy): domain Bacteria; phylum Bacillota; class Clostridia; order Lachnospirales; family Bianqueaceae; genus Faecimorpha. The sequence goes on along the minus strand of JAFUJY010000146.1, from coordinate 8,733 downwards.
AGTATTGGGAATCGCAGGTCTGCTGGACTGGAAACTGGCAATGGATATACGAAAGGCTTGGATAATTGGAACGGGGCTGGTACTATTAGTTATGCTGTTATATAATCAGAGCGCTTTTCGGTTGTTATATGCGGAGTATCGTATCGCCCGACTGTATCGTCAAATGAAAAAAGGGCAGCCGTTGGATCATTCTCCCAACAAAAAGCATTGGCCCCATCGCATTGCCAGCTCCTTGATGTGGGCAGCCATCGGGGTGGCAGGGGTAATTTCGTTGTATCAGCTGGTAAGTTCAGAACATTACCTGCTGCCGACAGAGAAAGAAGGTCCATATTTGGTGCTGGCAGATTTCGGTGTGGAAGGTGAACGTAAAGGTATGTTTCGCAGTGTGGAAGAATGCAATCGGGTAGAAGTCAGCCAGTCATTAATCTGCAAAGTCTGGGATGTACGGGAATGCGTGGAGGATGTGATGCTGTACCAGGATATTTATGAATTCAAAGATAGGGAAACTGCATACCGGTACCTGGAAACGATCGTAACAGATTCCACTTTTGCGGACAGCTTGGATGATTATCAGCTGGTAGAACTCGAGGGGCTGGATCTGGCATATGCAGGTCGGGTAGATTACATTGCAGTGAAAGAAAACTATATTTATTTCTTTACTTTGGCGGATAAAAAAATAATTTCGCCGTTGGAGGTGCTAGCAAGCAAATCATAAGGAGGAATTACCATGAGAGTGATTAACGAATTGATGATTAATAAGCGTGCCAGCTTTATTATAGAAAAAGAAAATGACCAAAGGAGCAAAGAGCAGATACAGGCTCTGCAGGTTTCCGCAGCCCAGCTGGGATTTATTCTGGCACCGGAGCTGGTACAGGCATTTGCCAGCCTGAGCGAAGAATCATTTCAGGAAAACAGTGCCATGCTATTGGAGCTGTTAAAGATTCAAAAGGGTGCCGATGTGGACATGGATGATTTTCTTTTCCCGAATTTTCCCAGAGAATGCCGGATGAAGAGCCTGGAAGAACTGAGCAGCCTGCGATTTGCAGGATATCTGGCAGATCTGTTGGGATATATCTTCGAAGAAAAGCATGCCCGACGCTTCTTGGGTCTGGGAAAATATACCGAACATACCGAAAGAACTCCGCTGGAACTGGACCTGGAGTCTATGGATACCATCACACTAGGGACGATGGACGACTTCTATAGTACCAGTTGTAATCTGTTGGGCAGCCGTATGGCCCTGTCTCGGCTGGATCGTCAGTTACTGACACAAATTTTCACCCAAAACTCCTGGGTTGAAAAACAGCGTATGATTCCGGAGGAGATTCCGTTTAAGGAAACGTTGGCTTTTCTGGTAGGGCTGCAGCAGAAAGTAGATTTTAATTTGCAGCTGACACTCAAGTCCTTCGTGGACGTGAAGAGAGTGTATGCAGCTCTGCTGGATAGAAAGATTGATATCCAGTACAATTTCCGACTGGGAAATCTGAAAAACCAGACCCGTAAGTGGTTGCTGGTACAGATGGAACGGGGACTTCGCCACTACTACCAGTCTTTTCTGGAGTCTGCTTACAAAGAGCGGGAGTTTGTGGTTCTGTTCTGGAATCGCATTCATCCGGAAAAATACCAGTCAGTGGCACCTCGAAGTGTAGCCTTGCTTCGTGCCATTAAGGAGGGTGAAAAGGTAGAGACTCAAGCCGCCAAGCTGGAGCGGTTACTGCATGAAGGTCGAGGACTGGAAGCAGCGAAGCTGGCAATCCAAAATCCTGGCAATGCAGTACGCCGGCTGGCACATCTGCTGTCCCGGTGTAAAGATCTGGCAGAAGGCAGACAGGCCATCGCTTTAATCGGCGAAAAAGCCGCTGAAGTGGATGCCAGTGTGCTGTTAAATGCGAAGTGTGCGCTGGATCACTATATTCCGGAAAAGATCCGGGCAGTTTTTCCGCAAGGAAAAACCGATAAGGTTCGGCTGGTAGCGGATCATAAGACTCCCATAAAGCCGGAGCTGGTACAGGAAGCCTCCCAGATGCTGGAGCAGGCACTGGTACAGCGTTTCGCAGCAAAATCCCCGCTAGGAAAGGTGTATATAGCCGATAATATGGCCAGTTTCCATATTCCTTTTGGCAGCCGGGATGAATCCGCCGGGTATCGTATCATTTCTCGCGGTTCTCGAATGAAGGTGGAGCAGGATACCGATGTACTGCGATTTTTCGTGTACAAGAAGATCCCTAGAATGGGCGGCTTTGTGGACTTGTCGGTGACATTCCTGAACAAGTTCTTCGAGGGTGTAACCCAGTGTTCCTGGACCAATTTAAAGGTCGAAGAACTGGCAATGCATTCCGGCGATTCCTCTAACTGCCAGGAGGGATTGTCCGAGTACGTGGATGTCTGCTTGGAGGGGCTGAAAAAGAATCCTGACATCCGCTATGTGGTGATGCAGATCTTTAGCTATAGCCACATTCCCTTTAACCAGATGGAACGGTGCTTTGCTGGTTTGATGCTGCGCAAAGATATGCCGAATGATGGCAGCGGCGACTTCAACGGCCGGGTATTTGAACCCTCCACTGTGCGCTACCGCATGGATCTGACAGATGACAGTGTCACATCTCTTCCGTTGATTTACGATGTGAAGAACGAAGAAGTTGTCTGGTGCGATATGTCCATTCGCGGTGGATTCAGCCGTGCTGGCATGCTGGAGACGCTAAGTACTGGCACCGAAGGGAATGTGATTCCCGGGGCTGGCACACTGACTCTGGAAAATGTGATGCCTCGCATCGCAACAGCCTGCTACGCAGCGGTTCACATGAAAAAGCCCAGTTTGAAAGAACTGGTAGAATTAAATGTGAAGGCGCGCGGTGGCGAACTGGTAACAGATCCCACGCTGGCAGACATTGTTGTGGCCGAAGATGGCACACTGACGCCCTTCCAGCGAGATATCATCACGAAAGAATGGCTGTAAGCCTTGACAAAATTTGAAAATTAAATATAATAAAAGCAGAGCCAGATTGCAAATGCGCATCCTTCTTTTGAAACGATCGGAGAGTATATGTAGCGCACTTAGTTCGGCTCTGTTTTATTTTTTAAGTGATGCAAACTGGCAGTTGATATATTATAAAGGGACGGACCTGGAAAAGGCACCAAGGAGTTGATTTTGAGAAGTGTCCCCTTTTTGTCGCAGATCTAACGATAGAATCATCTTAATACGCAGTTTTGGGCAGCACGATAAGACCTCTCGTCCAGAGGCCTTTTTTTGCCTATTGTTAAGTTTTATTTTATGATGGCATATTGCCGCAGCTGGCAGTCGATTTCATCAAAATTCATGAATCCTCTGGAGCTCTCGTATGTACAAATCAAGTTTAGACCCTCTCGAATGCCAGCAGATTCATATTTTCTTAGCTTTTCTTCCCAGTTTTTGCGATATTCTTCCTGGTCCATCAACCCCAAATGTTCAATATATATCAAGCGACCACCGGCGATGACGGTAAAATCCGGCAGCAAAAGTCCCAAGGGAGTGTATAGGCGCTGTTCATAAACATAATTTACCCCATTGATGTACAGGCGGTTGGCAAGTGCCAGTTCGGATCCGGAACGAACAAATTCTTCTGCCAGAGTGAAGTAGGTCTGGTTTTCCGGCATATGTGCAGTTCCTGCCAGAGTTGCCTGTTGCTTTTTCTGTTCAGCCTCTAAACGAGCTTCATGTTGTTCGTTGCGTAGAAGGGTGACTTCTTTTTTATGTTTTTTCAAAAGGGCACGGATTTCACGGACTCGCTGTTTAGTCATATTTCGCTGGTCAAAAATTGCACGCCAATAGGGATATTCATCCAGAGGAATATATAGCTCGCGGCGTTTTTTTGTATCAGGATCCTTAAATTGATGACCGTAATAGCAATGGTCATTTTTTCGCTTGTGAGTAACTAGGCTGCCTTTGGGCAGCTTTTCAAGTGTTGCCAGTAAAGTATCCAGTTCATCCAACAATTTCTTGGTATCATTAAGCATATGTCAAACCTCCTTTTTTATGGTTCATATATTATTATCGTACAAAATCGCTGGTTGGCTGGAAAAATTTCATATTTCTTGAAAAAGATTGAAGAATGTCGCGAAATACGATATAATGGGGACGGACTTAAATGAAATGCTGGCACATGTTCATGCCAGTAGATATTCGAAAGGAGTGAGCACGTGAAGCTGATTTTGTTAGATTTAGATGATACTCTTTTGCGTAGTGATAAGACAATTTCGGATTATTCCGTACAGATGCTGCAGCAATGCCAGCAAAAGGGAATGCTGGTAGGATTTGTGACAGCTCGAGGCGAAACAAATATCTTAAAGCATATTGAGCGGGTATGCCCGGATCTGGTGATCAGCAGTGGTGGTGCACTGGTAAGGTATCATAATAAGATATTGCATTCATGCCAGATATCGCAAGAAGAGACGAGACTGTTAATTGAAAGTGCAAAAGATCAATATGAGATTACGGTAGATACCTTGGAAGGTCATTTCTGGAATTATAAAGAAAAACCGCAGATGGTCGATTGGGGAACGATTATTTATACGGATTACCAGGACTTTTGCAGTCAGTCTTTAAAGGTATGCATCGAACTTCCCGATGAGGCACTGGCACAAAAAGTAGGTGCGTCCCTTAGTGAATGCCATTATGTCAAATTTGCTAATAATGACTGGTATCAATTTACCCATAAAGATGCTACCAAGCAAAAAGCGATCGAAAGAACCGGAGAATTATTAAATATAGTGCCAGCAGAGATGATCGCTTTTGGTGATGACTTTGGCGATATGGAGATGCTGGCATATTGCGGTGTTGGTGCTGCCATGGGAAATGCCATTGTGCCAGTAAAAGAAATAGCGGATATAGTGATTGGGACCAATGACGAGGATGGCGTAGCACATTATCTGGAACAGGTTTTTTTAGAAAATAGTTAAAGGAGAAGAAAGTTATGATACATTCATTTTTATTAATCGGACAATCTAACATGGCTGGCAGAGGTTTCAAAGAGGATGTGGAGCCTATCCAGAATAAAAACCTGAAGGTGTTGCGCAATGGCCGCTGGCAGCCCATGTATTTTCCGGTCAATCCGGATCGACCTTTTGCTGGAGTGAATCTGGCAGAAAGCTTTGCGGATCAATATGCCAGAAAACACAACGTAGAAGTGGGCTTGATTCCTTGCGCTGATGGCGGAACGATGTTGGATCAATGGCAGAGTGGCAGCTTGTTGTATGATAACGCAGTGTATCAGGCGCGACTGGCACAGAGAACATCAACTATTGCAGGCGTACTCTGGCATCAAGGGGAAAGTGATTGTGATGATGGCAAATACCAGCTGTACGAAGAGAAATTCTTGAAAATCATGGCAGGTTTTCGTCGGGATCTAAACCTGTATGATGTTCCTTTTCTGTTGGGGGGGCTGGGTGATTATCTTGTGAATTTCCCGGAAAAAGATCGTTTTGTCCATTATACTGATATCAACCAAGCCTTAAAGAAAATGGCAGAGGAACAGCCGATGACTGGTTTTGTTTCAGCAGAAGGACTGGCATCCAATCCAGACTTTTTACATTTTAGTGCCAGTTCGCTGCGTGAATTTGGCTTGCGATATTATGAGGTGTTTGAGCAGCTGGCAGATCCCAGCAAGACATTTGAAGAAAAGCAAACCATGGATGGAGCAATTCGGTCAGAATTAGAAAGTTTATGATATGCTGGCAGAGAAAATCGACTCCGAAATCAACCAGAAAAATCTGCCAGTAGGAGGACCTTAATAATGGAGTTTACTTTTACCGTTAAAAAACTGACAGAAAATGATGTGCCAGAAATGTTGAAGTTGTGCCAGGGAAATCCGCTATACTATAAACATATGAAAATCTGTCCCACTTCCGAAAATCTGAAGGAGTCAATGACAGCATTGCCGTCGGGAAAGAGGGAGGCAGATAAGTATTTCGTCGGTTTTTATGACGGCAATCAACTGGCAGCAATATTGGATTTAATCTTACATTTCCCTAATCCACAAACCGCATTTATTGGTTGGTTTATCATAGCAAAAGAATACCAGCATCAAGGGACAGGATCTGCACTAGTAGAGGAGATTCTCAGCAAACTAAAACATAATAACTTCAGTAAAGTTCGATTGGGATATATCAAGACGAATCCTCAAAGTCGCAGATTTTGGGAGAAAAATGGTTTTACCCCCACGGGAGTGGAGTCCCGGGAAGAACAATACACTGTTGTTATCATGGAAAAAATACTATAATATAAAAAACTGCTGACAGTAATTACAATTCATACTGCCAGCAGTTTTTTTATAAATACCCGCGCACATCTTCAATCAATTGTTCTTCTAGTTTAATCAGTCGCTTGGTAATATCTTTGGATTTCTCATCGGCCGCCTCGTACTGATTCAAATATTTATTTAACGACTTAATCCCCATATTGCATCCGTCGGTAATCAGATCCGCAATGGTTTTGTCAGATTCATTCATGATCAGCTTCATGTTGGTTTTGAGCCAGGACATGCTTTTGGCCATAGGGTTGGGATCTTTGCCATCATCGTGATAATCTGCCAGCTCCGATTGGATCATATGCTGAAGTTTTACATGTTCCTCTTTGCATGCCAGCAGATTTTGCAGAAATGCTGAGTCGCTGATATAGTCCATTACATCATTGATGGAGGAAACTGCCATTTTGATGCCAGCATCACATTCTCGCAGTAGTCGGATCGTATCTGGTTCGATCATAATATCATCATCTCCTTTGCAGAGGTAGTATTTACGGATATAGTATTCCCGACTGGCACAGCCAATATACACAAAAAAATAACGCGGTCAAAACCGCGTTATTCAGAATCATAATTAGATTTTACCAGCCGCCGATGGAGGCTTTCATTTCGGTCCACAGTGCATCGTACAATGCATTGGCTTCCCCAAGATCCAGGAAAACTTCGCAATGCTCATAGGCGCTGGGGTCAGGGAACATAATTTCATTCTCCAGCAGCTCGCAGTCCAGCAGTTCCTGAGCTTCCTCTTCATCCCAGCCTAAAAACTCAGCCAGAGTGGCGGCATCCGTCTGTTCCGGATCCAAATAAGGGGTGAGAGCCTCATGGGGAGTAGAGTACCAGATTTCCCACAGATTCTTAATGGCGATATCTGTACGGCACATAAAGTTAATGAATTCTTCAGCTTCATCTTTATTCTGGGCATTTGCCGGAATAACCATGGCATCGAAGAACAGATTACTGTAAGTGGGAATGGTGAATGCCAGATTTTCGTTCAGTTCAATGGCGGTCTGGGCATCGCCGGCATAAATCAGTGCCAGCGCCGCATTTTCGGTAGCCATCTGGTCCTTGGACTGATCCACATAGTAGCCGTAAACCAAATCTGCCTGATCAATCAGAGAGGTAAGAGCTTCCCGCAAATGGGCTTCGTCGGTCTCGTTGCAGGAATAGCCCAGCCGCTTCAGGGCCGGAGTAAAGGTATCGCGGACGCTATCTGACATAATAATATTGCCGGCATACTGGGGATCCCACAAAGTATCCCAGTCGGGCTCCTCATCCACCATGGTGGTGTTGTACAGGATGCCCAGGGTACCCCACATGTAAGGTACAGAATACTCATTGTTGGGATCATAGGCCAGGTTTTTGAACTGGTCGCCGATCAGCTCGTAATTGGGAACATTATCAAAATTGATCTTTGCCAGCCGGTCTTCGTTGATGAGACGCTCAATCATATAATCAGAAGGAAAGAGCACATCATAATTGCTGCCGCCGGAAGAGAGCTTCAGGTACATTTCTTCGTTGGTTTCATAAAGGGAGTAGACCACATCGATACCCGTCTCTTCTTCGAATTGCTCGATGACGCTCATATCAATATATTCACCCCAGTTAAATACGCTGAGTGTGCGTTTCTCGGAAACGCTACCTCCCTCACTGCAGCCGGATAAAGAACAGCACAGGAGCAGGCTTGCCAGTAATAATACAAAAAACTTTTTCATACAAACCCCTCCTTAACGACGCTTTTTCTTTTTGCCCTTGTTGCCCAAGATATTGACCAACAGGAGCAGCAGCAGTACAGTAAGAAACATCAAAGTAGACAGTGCGTTGATGGACGGTTTAATGCCTCGCTTAGCCATGGAGTAAACGATGATACTCAGGTTGGACACGCCGTTGCCGGTGGTAAAGAAACTGATTATAAAATCATCGATGGACATGGTAAAGGCCAGCAGCGAACCGGAAATAATACCGGGCATTAATTCGGGCAGCATCACCTTGAAGAAAGCCTGAGTGGGATTGGCACCCAAGTCCAAGGCTGCCTCATAGGTATTCGGGTTCATCTGCCGCATATGGGGCAGGACTGATAAAATTACATAAGGAATATTAAATGTAATATGGGCAATCAGCATGGTGACCAGACCTAAGGGCATCTGCAGCATAATGAACAGCAGCATCAGGGAAATACCGGTTAAAATATCCGGGTTCATCATGGGGAGATTGGCCACATTAGTGATAACGGTTTTTTTCCAGCCACGACAATGGTGAATGCCAATGGCAGCCAGGGTTCCGATGACAGTAGCGATCAGTGAGGAAAGGATAGCCACCAAAATGGTATTGGCCAGAGCGTCCATGATTTGGGCATCCTGGAACAGTTCCACATACCAGCGCAGAGAAAATCCGGTAAAGGTAGAGGTGCTTTTACTCTCATTAAAGGAGAAGACCATCAGCAGAACAATGGGTGCAT
>JAFUJY010000145.1 GCA_017467985.1 Bacillota bacterium | reverse complement strand
CCATTACATTTTGCAATAATCCGATAAGCAGTCTGCTTTTCACCACCCTCGCAGTTCCAGTAAAATTTAGGTGCAGCAATCCCCAAACCTAACGGCTCGGTTAAATATTCTGTTTTTAAGCGTATCGCTTTCAAAGAAATCACTCCATTTCAAAGTCAAAGGTAATCCTATTCGTCACATATTTTACACCTGTGCTCAGCTAAAATTACTGCGAAGCCAAGCAAGGCTTTTTTTAGCAGCCTCAAACACATCGCCGTCACTATTATCCAGATCGACGATTACATATTCCAAGCCCAGCGCGATAGCTTTCTCTACGTAAGCTCGATTATCCACATCGCCTTCGCCCAAAGGGCAGAATGGTTTTGCACCGTTTTTCTTATCTTTCATATGTATATATCGCAGATGGTCCTTTCTTTCCTCCATCAAATCGACCACATCGCAGCCTGCAACCAAGGCCCAGTAGGCATCGATTTCCAGGCAGTAGGGTTCGACACCCTCAGTAAGAATATCCACTCCTACACGTCCAGCAGTTACCTGGAAATCCTGTTTGTGGTTGTGATGGCAGAAGGTCAACCCATTTTTTGCCATGTATGGTGCGATTTGCTGATACTTGGCATTAAACTTCCGATAGTTCCGTGCATTGTAGAACAGGACCGGGATCACATTATAAGCAGCTTCTTTGGCTCCAAGAGCCTTGAGCCAATCGCAGGTTTTCTGAATCTTTTTCGGCTCAAAATTTTTAGACCAGAGCATGGGGTTTAGGATATCACAATCCCCAACAGCAGCGCGGATATCTGCAGCTGAGATATCGGCACCCTGAAACAACTCAATGCCGTCCCAACCCATATCCGCCACTTTTTTCAGCGTTTGCAGGGTCTGCTCCTTCGTCTTACAGTAATCCCGCAGAAGGTACATCTGGATTCCATATTTCATGATTCATTTCTCCATTTCTTTTCAATCATATTCTGCTCTAATCGTTTCCATAAGAGTAGACAAGGCTTAGTGTCCCCGGCCGTGCCAAGGAGATGCCCCTAATGGCAGGGGCATTTATCGGTCAAATGATAAATTTACCCCCATCGCAGGATCGCCTTTACTACATGGCGCACATTATTTTCCAGTACAGCACGGGCGAGCTTTCCTTCCTTTACTGCCTTTTGCAGGATCTTGACATATTTGCTGCCGCCTTCAGTCATCCAGCAGTTACCGGCTTTTACCATCTCCACAGGATCAACTGTGTCATAGGTTCCCCAGTCAGTCATGATCATACTGTCGAGCCCCCATTCCTCCCGGAGAAGTGTTTGCAGAATCTCTGCATTCTCTGCCGGGTAGATGCCGTTAACCACATTGTAACTGGTCATGATGCCGCTGGGCTTATGCACGCTGATGGCAAACTCGAAAACCTTGAAGTAAATTTCACGCAGCGCACGCTCAGAAACAATGGAATGGCTTGCCTTTCTGGAGGTATCGGAACCGTTGCAAAACAGATGCTTATAGGTGCATCCGCAGCCGTTTTCTTCCAGACCCTTGCCATGGTAACCAGCCATGATGCCGCCCAGGTAAGGATCTTCGGAGAAATACTCTGGATGGCGTCCATTCAAAATATTTCTGTGGATGTTCATGGCAGGCCCCAGGTTCATACCGATTCCATGTTCCAGAGATTCTTCTGCAATTACCTTACCGATGGTATAGGCCAGCTCCTTGTTGAAGCTTGCTGCCACAGTACAACTACTGGGGAAGCCAATGTTCCGCTTCTTCAGGTTCAGACCGGTATTGCCATCGGATACCTTCACTTTGGGAAGCTTGTATTTGCCGATCGTGGCTGTTTTGCCTGCAGCACCGCTCTGCCAAGGCATAAACCACTCCGGTCCTGCGCTCACATTCATCTTACACAGTTCATCCGTGCTCATCTGAGCGACGAACTTATCAAGCAGTGCAGGGTTTGCTTTCAATTGTTCGAAGGTGATTTTTTTGCCCTTATATGCAGGTAATGCCTTGGGCGCATAAACAGGTCTGGGAGCTGGTTTTCGAATACGATCTTCCAGAGGTACCATTCTGGAATCTTCGTCAACCGTATCGTCAGCGTGAGTAATGCGCTTAAATTTCTCCACAGGCGGATTGATCTGATGGGTCTTTTCCAGTGTCTGCTCAATATCCAGTGTAAAGCTTCCAATTTGATCAGAGGAATCCAGGGAATTACCGCCCCACACATGATATGTACCAGATTCCAGAATGAATCTGCTGGTTTCTTCGCAAAAGGATGCATAGGCTTTGGACTCTGCCACCAGTGTTAGAATCTGTTTCTCACCAGGAGCCAGACACTTGGTTTTTTCAAAGGCAGCCAACACACGCTTAGGCTTTTCCAGTCTGCCATCGGGCGCTTGGATGTACAGCTGCACAACTTCCTTGCCGGGGCGATTTCCAGTATTGGTAACGGTCGCCTCTACTGTCAGCTTCTCGCCGTCTTTACGAACCTGACCAAACGCGATATCGAAGTCTGTATAGCTTAGTCCATGGCCGAAGCTGTAAGCCGCCTTCTTGCCGAAGGTGTCAAAATAGCGGTAACCTACATAGATATCTTCCTCGTAGTAGATATAGACACCGAATTCCTTCTCACCGACCTGCTTATGATCAGCAGGCAGGTTAATGAAGTTGTGGGCAGCAGGATTATCATAGTAGTCATAGCTCCAAGTGTCTGGAAGCTTACCGGAAGGATTCGTACGTCCGTCCAGGATTTCCATCAGAGCATAGCCTGCGCCCATACAGGCAAATCCGGTATAGATAACTGAATCGATACCGTATTCCTTCACCCAGCCCATCTCAATGGGATAGCCGGTGTT
>JAFUJY010000144.1 GCA_017467985.1 Bacillota bacterium | reverse complement strand
GCCATGGCCATGGCCAAAAAGGTCTTACCGGTACCTGCCGGACCGATACCACAGGTCAGCGTATGTTTGCGGATCTGATCCACATAACGCTTCTGTCCCAGCGTCTTGGGACGAATGGGCTTGCCTTGCTTGGTAAAACAAACCACATCGGACAGGAGCTCCCGCACATCCTCTTTTGCCTCGTCCGCAGACAATGTACTTAAATAATTTACATGCTGCAGTGTTACAACCTCACCGCTCTTGGCCACTGCAATCAGCTTGTGCAGCACATCCTCGGCGTGGTCCGTATCCTCAGGACTTCCGCTGATAATCAGCGCATCCTCCCGGTTAACGAGTGTTACACTGCATTTTCTTTCCAGTGCCTGAATGTTCTCATCAAAACTGCCAAATATATTGCTCATATATTCGCCAGGTATTCTTACATGTCTTTCACTCATACTCATTCCCATTGCTTATCGCTGGCGATAAGCCTCCTTTCCTTCGGAAGTGACGTATCTATTGTATCACAGTTTTTGCAAATTCTAAAGGGGATATATGGATTTTTTACAAATTACTCAATATTTTCTTCTTCCACAGATGTCAGAGGCGCCTCTTTCCCCATATTTTCAATCAAATGTATGGTCATAACCCCCTTCATCACCTTCCCCAGATCCTTATAATCCGTTTTTTCTTCTAATAAGACCCCTTGCCTCTCCTTTACCAATGCGCTGCAGGCCTTCTGTAGCTCACTGTTTAACAGAACTTTTAGCTGGTCTTCTCGATAGACCTTTTCCTCCGGCACATAAAAAACATATGTACGACGAAGCAAACTTCTGCGGGGAATGATTGGCAGTTCTGCCAAAAACTCCGTAAATCCCTGTCCCAGAACCTGTTCGATCATATCCGCATTTTCCAAACTGCAGATGGGACGATATAAAATCATCTCTCCCTCTTCACCGGTTAAAACCAGCTCATGGACCGTCTCCCCAGTATATCTTTTTTCGACGTATCTCTTCTCCTGCTCCCGCTCAATGGTATAGATACATTCTGCATAGATCTCTCCCTTGGCCTGGGTATACTCATATTGTTTGCTGCCGTCTTCCATCTCAATCACAATGGTTCCGGAAATCAGTACATCCCCTGCCTTGACCACATCTCCTGCTCTGACTTGGGGTGTCCCTGAACGGGCAACAATCGAATGAATGATCCCTTCCCGATCTGCCACTAAGTCTGCGGGCTCTCCTTCCTGGAAGATCTCCGGTGGCATCGTTGCTTCTTCCACCCGCACAACCAGCGTACTGCCCTCAATGCTTAGTGATATCCAGGACCACTCCGGATATGCTAAAAGAAGTGTGTTTTTTGCTGCCTCCAAGTCCTTTCCGGTCTTCCAACTGCCTTGTTTCAAATCCACCTCTGTCAATCGGCTCAGCACCTGGGTATCTGAAATGCTTTTGTTTCCTTTTATGTCGATTCTCCATATATAGCAGTTCAAAAAGATCATCATTCCCAGGGCCAGCAGCCCTCCAATCAGAAATCCCCACCGATTTGCATATCGCCTCTTCCAGGCCGGGACCCCCTTTGACTTTAAGATCTCTACATAACATCCGCTCTTCTGGGCACAGCGCTCTAATGTGGGCAGTTGTGCCGTACTGATCCAGGCTTCTATTCCATTCTCTTTTCGAAATACATCTTTCAGTTCCGCTCCCTGACCAAGCAAAAGATTCATACAGCGGACCACACCCGTCCCACGGATTCCCACTCGGGTTTTCCCTTGCGCAAAAGGAAGTGTCCATTTCTTCATACTGTCCCTCGGCCGGGTTGAATGCTGGTAAATTCTCCCTCCACATCCAACTCTCCGGACTTGGCAAAACATATGCGGATTTTTTCGCCTTCAATCTTCCATACCCCCTGGGAAGTGGATACGATCAGCGTTCTCTCGTTAAATTCTAAAATACTTTTATAATGATCCAGGCGCAGATGTCCCGATCCGGTCATTTCCGCCTGGGGAACATTCAAAATAATATCCTCCGGCAACCCTAATGTTCGGACAAGTCCCACTTTTTTGGACATAAAAACACCCCCGGCATTTGTGTTATACTTTATGCCGAGGGGCAGGCTTTCATTCCAGCAAATTAAATTAAAGACTGTGCAGATACGCTCATCAGGGCTGCTACCGTCTTACCATCTACGATTTCGCCGCGCTTAATCATCTCAATGGCTTCTTCCAGAGGCATCACAACAACCTCCACATCCTCATCCGCATCCAGATGCTGACGGGAAGGTACCAACTGACGGGCGGCGAAAATACCGATACGCTCGGTACAGTACCCGGGAGAGGAAAAGAAATCATACAGATGGATCAACTCCATGGGCTTGTAACCCGTTTCTTCTTCTGTTTCACGGGCAGCACACACCGCCATCTCTTCACCGGGCTCCAGCAGACCCGCAGGAATCTCCAGCATTTCCTTGCCTACGGCATAACGATATTGCTTTACTAAAATAACCTCGCCATTATCCGTGATGGGAACCACAGCTGCAGCCCCCTGATGGCGCATTACTTCTCTTGTAACTTCCATTCCATTGTCCAGAAGAACTTCATCCTTATATACTTTTAAGATTCGTCCGTTGAACATCAATTCGCTCTTTTTAACTTCCATAACTGCTCCTTATTTTTTGCTCATTTCCTGGGATTTTTTCCAGGCTGCTTCTTCTGCCGCAATCACACTATAACGGAAACCATTTTCCTCCAGCGCCTTTACACCCTGAATGGTCATGCCCCCGGGGGAACATACCTGGTCTTTCAGCACACCGGGATGCAATCCCGTTTCCAATACCATCTTGGCTGCACCCAATACCGCCTGGGCGCACAATTCATAGGCCTGAGCCCGGGGAATCCCCAGTGCCACAATACCATCAGCCATAGCCTCAATGTACATATAAGTAAATGCCGGTGATGCGGAGGAACCTGTCATTCCTGCATCTAATAATTTTTCCGGCATGAGGGTTACACGACCCACACATTCAAACAAAGCGGTGATTTCTGCCTTCTCGCTGGGAGACACCTGCTCTTCAAAAGTCATCAATGTGATGCCTTCTCCCACCATGGCGGGCATATTCGGAACGGTTCTCACCATAACCGCCAGGTCTCCCAATGCCTGGTGCCAATAGGCAAAATCAAAGCCCGGGGTGATGCTGACAATGATCTTGCGCTCATGGAGGGCATCCTTCACCTGCGGCAGCACATCGTTAAAGAACTGGGGTTTGACGGCTACAACAACAATCCGGCTTTGCTCCACAACTTCTTCAATACTGGAACAAACCCTTGCACCCAGCCCCATGGCCTTTTCACAGGCAGCCTGTGACACATCATATACTGCCACAGACAATTCACTCTTATGGGCACGAATCCCCGCAAGCAATGCTCCGCCCATATTACCGGCACCAATAAATCCAATTGCATATTGATTCATGATCACATTCCCCTTTCACATCATCAAACTAAGAAAAAACCGCGGCGAAATAGTGTTCCCCGCGGTATTTAATATGTGTTTCATCTTACTTGGCGTATTCGGAAGCCCGGGTCTCACGAATGATATTGACCTTAATCTGACCGGGATACTCCAGCTCATCCTCGATGCGCTTGGCCACATCCCGAGCCATGATCTTCATGTCATCATCGCTCACCTGCTCCGGAATTACCATCAGACGCAGCTCACGGCCGGCCTGAATTGCAAATGTCTTTTCCACACCCTTGAACTCGTTGGCAATGCTCTCCAACTTCTCCAGACGGGTGATATAACTCTCCAGAGTCTCACGACGAGCACCCGGACGAGCTGCAGAGATAGAGTCAGCAGCCTGTACAATAACTGCAATCAAGGACTCGGGTTCCACATCGCCGTGATGTGCCTCCAGGGCATTCACAACCACATGAGACTCCTTATACTTGCGCAGCAGTGCAGCACCGATGGATATATGGGATCTTTCCATCTCATGGTCGACGGACTTACCAATGTCATGCAGCAAACCTGCACGCTTGGCTACACGGACATCCAGTCCCAGCTCACCGGCAATCAAACCGGAAAGATGAGCAACTTCGATAGAATGCTTTAATACATTCTGTCCGTAACTGGTCCGATATTTTAACTTACCTAACAAACGAATCAGCTCCGAATGTAAGCCGTATACATTGGTTTCAAATGTGGCGGCTTCACCTTCTTCGCGGATGATATTCTCAACTTCTTTTGTTGCCTTATTCACCATTTCCTCAATGCGGGCAGGATGAATACGGCCATCCACAATTAACTTCTCCAAAGCAATTCTTGCAATCTCTCGACGAATGGGATCAAACGAAGAGAGAATGACTGCTTCCGGTGTGTCATCTATAATCAGGTCAATACCGGTGGCCTGCTCCAGAGCACGGATGTTCCGGCCCTCACGACCAATAATACGACCCTTCATTTCGTCACTTGGAAGCGCTACAACAGATACAGTAGTCTCAGCCACATGGTCTGCTGCACAACGCTGAATAGCACTGGTAAGAATTTCTCTAGCCTTCTTGGTAGCTTCTTCTTTGGTTCTGGCTTCTGCTTCTTTCAGCATAACAGCCATATCATGCTTTACATCTTCCTCCACGGACTGCAGCAAAACAACCTTTGCCTGGTCAGTGGTCATACCGGAGATACGCTCCAATTCCTGCAGCTGCTGCTCATGGAACTTGGTAATCTCCTTGTTTTTACGATCCAGCTCTTCCATCTTACGATTCAGCTGGCTCTCCTTTTTCTCGAGTCCTTCGGTCTTGCGATCAAGGGTCTCTTCTTTTTGTACGACTCTTTTTTCCTGACGCTGTACTTCCGCACGGCGTTCACGAACTTCTTGTTCCATCTCATTCTTGGTCTTCAGCGCTTCTTCCTTTGCTTCCAAAAGAATCTCACGCTTTTTACCTTCAGCTGCCTTTAACGCATCGTCCACAATCTCGCGGGCTTTGGTCTCAGCTGACCCGATTTGCGCCTCCCCTACTTTCTTACGGTATTTGATTCCCATAAAAAAGGTGATGGTGCCTACCAGGATCGCAGCAACGACAGCAATAATTATCGCTAAAATAGGATCCAAGACAAACTACACCTCCTTGTTCAATTTTCATAGTTCAGTATGTTGTTTTCAAAACAACATACTAATTTTACACTGTTTTTTACAATTTGTCAATATAAAAGGGGCTCTTTTCTGAAAAAGCCCCAGTTTTTTCTAAAAAACTATTGAATTTTTCTAAAGGCCCGTTCAATTGTATCGTAAGAAAAGCCATGGCTTTGCAGATATGCACCACATTTTTTTCTTGCTTCTTCATCATTTGGGTCTTTTAATTTCTTTTGAATCAAGGAAATTGCTGCCTCTTCGTCCGATATGGACTCTTCTTCCATGATACGATCCACCACAACCCGGTCTACACCTTTTTGCTGCAGGTCGTATCGAATCCGTTTCATACTATGAAGCTTTATCCGGGAACTATCCCGAATAAAGCTTCTTGCGTATTCTTCATCATCGGTGAAATGATATTCTTCCGAGAATTGCATAAGTTCTTCTGCCATGTCTTCCTCACAGCCCAAAGACAACAAATACTTGCGAACCTCCTGGGCGGTCTTACGCCGACTCAAATAATACAGCATACGATTCTTATAATATTCTTTTAATTCTTCGGTGGAATATCCTGACAGATCTCTGGTCTTTTTACGCCGTCCGGCAAAGCTCCTCACTCTTCCATCTCCAGCTGACCCAGCAGATCGTCGTCTTCATCTTCTCCTGCCGGAATGGGATCGGTGGGCAGACCATGCTTTTCACGAATGGCGTTCACCACCTGGGCCATCAGTATGGGATGCTCCTCGAAATACTTCTTGGCATTCTCGCGGCCCTGACCCAGACGCAGTTCATTATTCTCACCATAGTAGAACCATGCACCACTCTTAGCCACAATACCTTCATTAATTGCCAGATCAATCAGGTCACCGCTCTTGGAAATACCCTTACCATACATGATATCAAACTCGGCTTCCTTAAAGGGAGGTGCCACCTTATTCTTCACTACCTTAACACGAACATGGTTACCGATAAACTCGTTATTGACCTTTAAGGTCTCGGTACGGCGTACATCCATACGAACAGACGCATAGAACTTCAGAGCGCGGCCACCGGTGGTTACCTCAGGGTTACCAAACATAACGCCAACCTTCTCACGCAGCTGATTGATAAACACAACTACACAACCGGACTTATTAATGCTGCCGGTCAGCTTACGCAGCGCCTGGCTCATCAGACGGGCATGCAGACCCACATGGGAATCACCCATTTCACCATCGATCTCCGCCTTGGGTACCAGCGCAGCAACAGAGTCGATAACAATGATATCCATTGCACCGGAACGCACCATGGTCTCTGCAATCTCCAGTGCCTGCTCACCGTTATCCGGCTGAGATATGTACAGATTATCCACATCCACACCCAGATTCTTGGCATATTCCGGATCCAGTGCATGTTCTGCATCAATAAAACCGGCAATACCGCCTCTCTTTTGGGCCTCTGCCACCATGTGCAGGGCTACAGTAGTCTTACCACTGGATTCAGGACCGTAAATCTCCACGATACGTCCGCGGGGAACACCGCCCACACCCAAAGCAATATCCAGACTTAAAGAACCGGTGGGCAACGCCTCCACGGTATGATCCGCCATGGACTCACCCAGCTTCATGATTGCGCCCTTACCATAATCCTTCTGAATTTTTGCTATAGCATTTTCCAATGCTTTTGTTCTTTCATCCTGTGCCATTTTTACTTCCTCCTTTGAAATAATGGGTTACATTATATATTATCGTACGTTTTTGGCGGT
>JAFUJY010000143.1 GCA_017467985.1 Bacillota bacterium | reverse complement strand
TGCGTTACTTGGGTTGGGACGTGGCATTGACGCCCAATGGTCCAGCCATCATTGAAGGTAATAATTACCCGGGTTATGATTTTAGCCAGCTTCCTGAGCACACTCCGGATCGAATTGGTACACTGGCAACAGTACGCAAGTATGTAAAAGGTATCTAAAATAATTCTTGACTTTTTTTGAAGATTATGCTATGATAATGGTTGTCGTAAGACCAGATGCAGTTATGGCGGAATTGGTATACGCGCTAGACTAAGGATCTAGTGTCCATTTAGCGACTTGCGGGTTCGAGTCCCGCTAACTGCATGCATAAGGCAGCCGTTCTCTAGGAGGACGGCTTTTTTATTTACAAGAGGAGGAAGAGTCATGAAAGTTGTAGATATGCATTGCGATACAATTAGCGGCCTGCTTCACCGAGAGAAAAAAGGTGAACAGGTAAATCTGCAGGAGAATCACATGATGATTGACTTGACCAAGATGCGTCAGGGAGACTACTTGCTGCAGACTTTTGCTGCATTTGTTAATTATGGTCGCTGCGAAAATGCATTAGAAAGTGCGTTGGAACAAATTGATTTATTCTATCGTTTGATGGCAGCTAATCAGGAGTGGATACGTCCTGTGGGCAGTTATGCAGATATTGTCAAAAATCAGCAGGACGGTGTAATGTCCGCATTGCTGTCGGTGGAAGAAGGCGGTGCCTGCAAAGGGAATCCGGCTTTTTTACGTATGTTGTATCGTCTGGGTGTACGCATGATGACCCTAACCTGGAACTACGAAAATGAACTGGCTTTCCCCAATGAAAGTCGGCCCAACCATCCCCATGGGATGATACCGGATACGGAGCATGGCTTAAAGGCGGTCGGTTTTGATATTATAGAAGAGATGGAGCGCCTGGGAATGATTGTGGATGTGTCCCACCTTTCAGATGCAGGATTCTGGGATGTGTATCATCATACTAAGCGACCGTTTATTGCCAGCCATTCCAATGCCAGAAGGATGAGCACTCATTGCCGGAATTTGACGGACGATATGATCAAAGCCCTAGCAGAGCGTGGCGGTGTCACCGGCATCAATTATTGTAATTCGTTTTTAGCGGCAGATGGCCGTGGCAGAGGCGCCGCATCAACAGAAGAAATGTCCGCCCACATCCGTTATTTGATGAACTTAGGTGGTGAGGACTTGGTGGGGCTGGGCTCTGATTTTGATGGAATTGATACCGCACCCCAGATGCAAAATTGTGCAGGAATGCAGCAATTGGCTGACCAGCTGGCCCACGATGGTTTTACCACCGGTCAAATTGAAAAGGTATTTTATAAAAATGTACTGCGAGTTTTTGAGGAGATATTGAAATAAGTGTATGATAGTTTTGCCCGTCGGTTGAAAACCATTCCCTCGTGTTTTCGAACGGCGGGCAAAATGTTATAGCAAATTTGTGCTATAAATAGCCTTTTTTGCTATTGTTTTTGCGAGAAACATAGTATATAATTAAAATGTCCATTAAAAGATTATTGGGAGGTTATTTATCATGAGTATTTGTGTTGAAATTTGTGAACAGCTGCAGAAGGGTAAGGCTAAGATTGTTTCCGCTCTGGTAACACAGGCACTGGAAGAGGGCGTTGCTCCTGAAACCATTCTGAACGAAGGTATGATCACTGGTATGAATATCGTTGGTGAGAAGTTCAAGAAGAACGAAGTATTCGTTCCTGAAGTTCTGGTTGCTGCAAGAGCTATGAACGCTGGTCTGAAGATTCTGAAGCCCGCTCTGCAGAGTGCTGGTGTAGAAGCTGTTGGTAAGGCTGTTATTTGTACTGTTAAGGGTGACATGCATGACATCGGTAAGAACCTGGTTAAGATGATGATCGAAGGTCAGGGCATCGAGTGTATCGACCTGGGTGTTGACGTTGATCCTGAGAAGATCGTTGAGGCTGTTAAGGAGAACGATGCTAAGCTGGTTTGTCTGTCTGCTCTGCTGACCACCACCATGAATGGTCAGAAGGATGTTATTGACGCTCTGAAGGCTGCCGGTATCCGTGATCAGGTTAAGGTTATGGTTGGTGGTGCTCCTGTAACTCAGCAGTTTGCTGATGAGATTGGTGCTGACTGCTATACTCTGGATGCAGCATCTGCAGCTCAGGCAGCTAGAGCATTCTTCGCATAATGAAAAATCTTGCCGAATTGCTCGATCGCAGCGAGCTGTACGATATTTTTAAGAATTTCGGCGATATGAGCGGACTCGGTGTGTCTCTAAGAGACTTAGAGGGAAATGACATGCTCTCCTATTATAAAGATGGGGGAGCATGTATTTGCAATATGATCGGTGGAAATCCGATCTGTGTTAAGAGTGCGCGATTTAGCGGAAATAAAGCTGCGGAACTGGGAGAGCCCTACATCTATGTATGTGGCTGCGGCCTGGTAATGAGTGCTTCGGCAGTTATGTTAGAAGATGAACTGATCGGTGCGGTATTTTGTGGACCGGCCATGTTGTGGGATGCGGATGATTTTGCGTTGGATGAATTGCAGGAAAAGACCCTGCATACGATTCTAACCGATAAGGATCGTGAGAAAATTACGGCCAATACGCCCCAGTATACCTGTCTGCAGATGAGAAGTGCGTCGGGTATTTTGTTTCGTCTGGTCAATTATATGTGCCGAAGTCATCGGGATATTCTGACCCAGCGTCAGGAAATTAATAAGCAGCAGGCGACCATTTCCCTGCTGATGTCCGAAAATAAGCAGCAAAGCGGCAGCCAGCGCAGTGGTTTCTATTCTCCGGATACGGAAAAGAAATTATTGGATTCTGTGCGCTTAGGCGACAGAGCGGGTGCGCGCAAGTTGTTAAACAATGTCTTAGCTGAGATCTTTTTGCAAACCGGTGGTAATCGTACCACAATTAAGGCGAAAGTGTACGAATTGATTGGCTTTTTGTTTCGAACAGCTTCCGAGGCAGGGGCTGCGGGAGAAGAACTGATTAAGGCTGCCCAAGAAGCACAAAAGATTTTAGCAGAGGATATTCATTTTGAAGATTTATGTTATACCACCAATCAGGCGCTGGAGTATTTTATCGATGCGATATATAACCATCGCCAGGAAATTCCGGGAGCACGGTATTTAAGTGCTGCGGTGGAATTTATTGGAGTACATTATCAGGAAAATATTTCTTTGCAGGATGTGGCGGATGCAGTGAATATCAGTGCGTCTTATCT
>JAFUJY010000021.1 GCA_017467985.1 Bacillota bacterium | reverse complement strand
TTAAATGAATTTTGAGCATTAAACCTCAGTTTTAACTCAACCTCTGTTTCGCCAGATTCAGAGGTTATTATTTTATATTTTTCAACATTGGTAATTTTGGTACCATCAATGATTAACAAATAGGCGTTATCAATCTTTCTTATATCCAAAAACATTTTTGCCCCCTTCCCCCTCTTGCTCAAATTTGAATCTCACCTCCCCACTATTGACAAATCACAAAATATTGTGAAAAACACCATTGAAATTGTCCATATTTTGTGTTATGATATTATTGTATGATTTTCCAAACTATACCATACGAGAAAGAAGGACCCACTGAATATGAAAGTGCTTATTCTTTCCTGCAATACCGGCGGCGGCCATAATATTGCAGGACGCGCCCTGTACGAAGAATTTCATCGTCGAGGACTAGAGTGTGAATTTGTGGACGCTCTTTCCTTTGCCCGGCCTAAGGCCGCTAAGAAAGCCACGTCTCTTTATGTTAACATTACCACTAAGACTCCTGCCCCTGTCCAGTTCTTCTATAACCTGGGACAATGGATCCTCTCCCCCCACTTGGCTTCCAAGGTCTATTCCTTTAACCGCAAGTATGCTAAAAAGTTATGTGCATACATCACCGAGCAGCAGTTTGATCTTGTGGTTGTACCCCATCTTTTCCCGGCAGTGGCCTTGGCTTATCTGAAAAAGAAGCATCTTTTGGATATCCAGACCTACGCTGTGGCCACCAATTACACTTGCAGTCCCCATTGGGATGACACCAATCCTGACTATATGATTATTCCCCATCGGGAATTAACCCGTGAGTTTTTCAAGGGCGGTATTTCTTATGAAAAGCTGCTGCCCCTGGGGCTGCCGGTTCCCCGCACCTTTGGTGTGCGCCGTGACCAACTGGAAGCTCGCCAGGCATTGGAACTGCCCACAGAAGGTCGAATGGTTCTCATCCTTCCCGGCAGTTTGAAGCGTTCAACTCTCCGTCAGATGGCTACATCTCTTCACAAAGAATACGGTTCCCGGTTAAACTTTGTTTTACTGTGCGCTCCCAATTCTAAACGTAAAGAAAAGCTGACAAAGGCTTTTGCAAATATCTCCAATGTGCATGTCATTGACTACACCGACCAAGTCAGTTTGTATATGGATGCATCCAATATATTGGTTACCAAAGCCGGTGGCATTACTTGTACCGAAGCAGCGGCAAAACAGCTGCCCATGATTTTAATGGATCCTGTTCCCGGCTGCGAGACACGCAATGCGGATTTCTTCACTCGCCATGGTATGGCACTGCAGGCCAACAAAAAGTCTGACTACCTTGCCCATATCCGTCGTTTGTTAGACGATCAGGAGCTTTACCGGAGCATCCAGCAGGCTCAGGAAACTTTCGTCAATCCCATCTCTTCTGCCCTGATCTGCGAAACCATTCTGGCAGATCAAAAAGAAGACAATTTGGTCTGATCCCCCTATAAAATAAAGAGGGTGTCCCAAAAGTCATAAAGACTAGAGGGTCACCCTCTTTTATGTTGCGCTGATCTTCATACGCACACTTTCCATGATCTGCTGCCACTGGTTGGTGTCCACATGTATGTACAGTTCCTCTTGCCACTGTTCGATAATTCGGTTAATTCCCTGGGCACTTTGTTCTTCAATCACCTGAAGACGATAGGCATCTTTGGCCTCCTGCAGTTTTTTCCGGTATAACTTTTCATCCTGCTTTCCGGCGGCTGGATAGCTCATAACCCGCACAATCAGGTAGCCCTGTTCACACTCCAGAATTTCCGAGATCTGTCCCGCAGGAATACGGAACAAGACTTCCCACAGATTTCGCTCCAATTGCCCTTTATAAAACATATGGGCATTATCGGTCCGTACTACACCGACATTAAAAGCCGCTGCATCTCTGATTTTTTCTTCTTCACTGTATTCTTTGCGCACTTTATCAAAGGGTTCTCCCGCCTTAATCCTTTCCAGTGCTTCTTCTGCCTTGGCATATTGGGCTTGTCGCACTTCTTCTGAGTAGGAAACCCACTGATCATCCATCATCTGACCACAATAGAGGAAGATGGTATCCATACGGATTTTTTCCATATATTCGGCCACATTCACATTGTCGTACCACACAAAGGCTTCTTCCACCAGACGGTCTACCTCGCCCATATCCGGACTGTAATTCATCTGGGAAATAAATGTGGACACATAATAATCCTCTTGAATATAGTTCTTCACTTCTTCCCGCGTGATGTCCCATTCCTGGAGTGTTTCCGTTCCCAGACGTTCATATAGGATATCCACTGCCCCTTCAATCAGCTGTTCTTCTTCCAGGGTCAAAACTTTTTGCCGATTGGGGATTCGGCTCAATACGGTTTTACTGAGGATCATGGAGTCCAATGCCGCCTCACAAGCTGCATCGTAAGCTTCCAAACCGCCGATCTTCATTTCCCAAATCTGACTGCCGCCTATTTTTTCATACTCCTGTAAGGTCAAAGCTAGATATAACTGGGCTTGCTGATAGGTCACTTCTTCATTTCCCACGTTGGCCACCGACGCCTTGCCTTTGCAGCCCCATCCCAGGAGCAGCATGAACACCAAAAGGAATATCGCTCCCCGTTTAAGCAGTCTCATGGGGAGCCTCCTCCATTTTCGCTTCTGCTAACCGCTCCAAAATCTTACGAATTCTGGTGATTCGCACAGAATCCCGTTCTTTTTTCTCTACAGTAAAGGGAATGATCACTCGCAGAGTATCATCCTTGGGCACAATTCGAGCGCCCTTGCCCATACCCAGCACAATATTCAGGAGCTTACCCGGGTCAATGGGTGCATCGGAACGAAAATGCAGCCGCAGCTGTTTCCCGTCCTCTTCCAGGCTATCTGCTCCCAATGCACTGGCCAGACACTTCAGGAAGCTGATATCCACCAGATTGCCAACACACTGGGGCATATCAGAATATCGATCCAGCAGCTCTTCCTGCATCTCCAGATAATCTTCTTCGTTGGTAATGGCCGCAATCTTTTTGTACACTTCCAGCTTCTGAGACTCATTGGCAATATAAGTGGAAGGAATATAGGCATCCACACCAATGCGCATGGTAGTTTCAAAGGTGGGACGTACAGTCTCACTCTTTAACTTATCCATGGCTTCTTTTAACAGTTTACAATACAGATCATATCCTACGGCGCCCATGTGCCCATGCTGCTCCGCTCCCAGAATATTGCCTGCACCTCGAATCTCCAGGTCCCGCATGGCAATACGGAAGCCCGAACCAAATTCTGTAAACTCACCAATGGCCTCCAGACGCTTTTGGGCTACTTCTTTCAGTACTTTATTTTTGCGGTACATAAAGTAAGCAAAGGCCAGACGATCGGAACGACCCACACGGCCTCGCAGCTGATACAGCTGAGCCAGTCCCATGGTATCTGCATCGGCGATAATAATGGTATTGGCATTGGGAATGTCCAGACCGGTTTCGATAATGGTGGTACACACCAAAACATCGATTTCGCCCTCCACAAACTCCATCATGATGTTTTCCAGTTCCCGTTCGGACATCTGTCCATGGGCCACGGCCACCCGAGCCTCGGGAACCATCTTTTGAACCCGCAGCATCTGCTGCTCAATATTCTGCACCCGGTTGGACAGGAAGAACACCTGACCACCTCGACCGATCTCCCGATAAATGGCCTCACGGATTAACTCATCGTCTTCCTCCATAACAAAGGTCTGAATGGGATGACGCTCCTGGGGCGGCTCCTCCAGCACACTCATATCCCGAATGCCGGACAAACTCATGTGCAGTGTTCGGGGAATGGGTGTTGCAGTCAATGTTAAAACATCCACATCCTTCTGCAGCGCCTTAATCTTCTCCTTATGACTTACACCAAAGCGCTGCTCTTCATCCACCACCAACAAACCCAAGTTCTTGAACTTTACATCCTTGGACAAAATTCTATGGGTACCGATCAGAATATCCACAGAACCGGCGGTGGTTCCCCGCAGAGCATCGCTGATTTGTTTTTTTGTACGGAAACGGGACAAAATATCCACCTTTATGGGATATTCCCGCATCCGAGCGGCAAAAGTATTATAATGCTGCTGGGCCAATATGGTGGTGGGGGCCAATATGGCCACCTGCTTACCATCCTGCACCGCCTTAAATGCCGCACGAATGGCCACTTCAGTCTTACCATAGCCCACATCCCCACAAATCAGACGGTCCATAATCCGGCTGCTCTCCATGTCCACCTTGGTGTCCATGATGGCATTCAGCTGATCATCCGTCTCTTCATAGGGGAAGTCGTCTTCAAATTCCTTCTGCCAAACCGTATCCGGAGAGAAGGAATAACCAATGCGGGACGCACGCTCCGCATATAAAGCCACCAGGTCTTCTGCCAGCTTGGCAACGGATTCTTTTACTTTATTCTTTGTACGCTGCCACTCCTGACCGCCCAATCGGTTCACCTTGGGCTTGGCGTCCTCTCCGCCGGAATATCGCTGCAGCATATCCAGGGACGTGGTAGGTACATACAGCACACCGCCGTCCCGATACAAAATCTTAAAATAATCCCGGCAGGCATCGTCATTTTCCAGCTGCACAATCCCCTGATAAATGCCCACACCGTGACTTTCATGTACTACATAATCTCCTACCGTCAGTTCAGAGAAGCTGCCAATGCGCTGTCCACCCTTAAACTTACTGCGGCGTTTCTTCTTTTTTTGCTGACCACCGGACTCCTGCTGACTGGCTAACAGGAACTTGCCCTGGGGACAAACAAAACCTTGCCGCAGCTTACCCTTCATAACCGTAACCATACCCGGCGGCGGCACATCGTCATCCTTTTCAGTGCCCCGCACCGCGATCTCCACTTCCTGCAGATAGTTTACGATCATGGGGATCTTTAAACTGGAATCCGTCAGCAAAACAATACGGTACCCCTTTTGACTGTAATCCCGCAGATCCTTAAAGAACTCCTGCTGCTCTCCCATCAATACGTTAAAGGAACGGCTCTGCATCTGCACGATTTCTTTAATGGGAAACATCTGCTGGTTTCCTGCCAGCAGACTGCACATAAATACATTGCCCAACCGCTGCATGGATTGGCTGATTACGGTAAAGTCCGGGAACATGTCACACTGCCTGGGCAGTAAATATCCCTTTTCCAATCGGCCCTGAATGCTGGTGCCAATTTCCTCCTGGAATACACGGCACTTTTCTTTTATACGGGCAGGTTCTTCCACCACAAGAAGAGTGTCCTCGGGCATATAGTCCAAAATACACTCTGTCTTCGGATAAAAATAAGTAGCATAAGCGTCCAGACCTCTGGAGTTTCCTTCGTCCATCCGATACATAACGGAATCCGTCAGCTCCTTGATGCGCTGGGCCTCTTCTTCTTTTTCCAATTTGGTAAACCGCTTGGCCATAGCCAGGGTTTCCACCATGATTTCTTCCAGACCCGCCTTTTCTTCCTCTTCACCTACGATAATCTCTCTGGCAGGATCCACCGTCATCTCCGTCACCCGATGGGCGGAACGCTGTGTCTGGGTATCCAGTACGCGGATAGAATCAATTTCATCTCCCCACAACTCGATTCGCAGTGCCGTATCTCCGGTCACCGGGAATACATCGATAATACCACCTCGGATGGAAAACTGACCGGAATGCTCCACTTGATCCCGACGCACATATCCCATATGCACCAATTGCTTCGCAAACTCATTGGGCGGCAGCTCCTGGCCCACCTTTTTGTGCACTGTAAAATCATAAAATTTCTTATGGGGAACCAATCGGTCATACAAGGCCTCCACCGATAGAACCAGGATCTGTACTTTTTTCTCCCGGATCATACTAATGGTCTTTAAGCGCTGTTCTTCAATGGTACCGCCCCGCACATCCGCACTGTAAAATAACGGATCCTTGGCCGGGAAGAAAAAGGTCCCTGTGGGATTAAAGAACTGCATATTTTCCAATACACTCCGGGCACTCACTTCATTGGCAGTCAAAATCACCATGGGTCGGTTTAAGTCCGCCGCCAAAGCCGCTGCCAGATAATCCTGCACCGTATCGCCCACACCGGAAACAAGCACCGACTCTCTTATAAGAGCCCGTGCTTTTACATTCTCATATCCCGGAAATTGTGCCGCCGGCTGAAAGATTCCTCTCATACTTAATTATCCTTTCCCGTAGCCTCTTCCTTTTTTTCTTTTACGGGCTTGGCCTTGGGGGTATTGTAGCGGTTCATCGCCACACCCATTCCATTTTTGATAATACACAATGCCGCCTTGGCTGCCCTGGCTACAGTCTCTGCCATTTCCTTCTGTTCCTCGCTGCTCATACGACACAATACATAGTCTGCCAAATCCCATCCCTGAGGCTTTTCACCTACGCCGATTTTCACCCGCGCAAAATCCTGACTACCCAACTGGGCAATAATGCTCTTTAGACCATTGTGACCTCCGGCAGAGCCATTGGCCCGCAGCCGCAGATGTCCAAAGGGAATGCTTACATCATCACACATTACAATAATATGATCCGGTGTAATTTTATAGAAGTTCGCAATCTCCCGAATGGCCTGACCGCTGTTATTCATATAAGTTAACGGGCGAGCCACCAAGACCTGCTCATCACCCAATTTCCCCTGGGCGATTTCTGCGTGAAATTTAATCTTGGTCATGCCGCAGTTCAACTCACCCTTCAGGCACTCCGCTGCCTCAACTCCCACATTCTGCCGGGTGGCCGCATACTTGGCCTCCGGATTTCCTAAACCTGCTATCAAATACATATAATCACCATCTCTTTCGCCTAGCGAAAGCATCCTTTCTTTCGGAATTGGGGCTGGTTTTGCGAAGCAAAATCGCCGCTGCTCACAGTGGCGAAAGCCACAAAACGCGGTGTGAAAAACTTGTTTTTCACACTATTTCCCTGCTTTCTTCTTCGGGCTGATCCATCCTTCTTTATTCACCTGACGGGCCCGTGCAATTGCCAACGCATTTTCCGGCACATTCTCCGTAATCGTAGAACCTGCTGCGATAAATGCTCCCTTTTCCACATGTACGGGGGATACCAGGTTGGTATTGCAGCCAATAAATGCATCATCCTCAATCACTGTACGGAACTTGTGTACTCCATCGTAATTCACAACTACCGTACCACAGCCAAAATTAATGCGCTCACCCACATCTGCATCACCCACATAGGTCAGATGGGACATCTTGGTGCCATTACCAATCTTGGCATTTTTCACCTCTACAAAATCTCCCACTTTTACATCGTCGCCAATCTGACTATTGGGGCGCACATAGGCATAGGGACCCACATGGGTATTCTTACCGATGGTACTCTGTAAAACTGTGGAATAGGCAGCCTCAGTGCCATCCCCAATCTGAGAAGATACGATCCGGGAGTTGGGGCCGATAATGCAGCCGCTGCCAATCTTGGTATCCCCCTCCAGATAGGTGCCGGGATAAATCAACGTATCCTGACCAATCTGTACATCCGGAGAAATATAAGTATTCTCAGGAGACATCATGACCACCCCTGCCATCATATGCTCTTCATTAATGCGCATCTGCAGCTTCTTTAACACCTTCGCCAACTGCACCCGGTTGCACACCACATCAAATACGCCGCAGTTCGGCTTGATACGCTGCTCCGCCCGGCCGCCATCGAAAATCACCCGATTCAAAATGTTCGTAGCCGCATAGCGGGACATGGCCTCTAAGGCATCCGCCAGATAGTTCGCCCGGAAGCAAAAACAAAAGCCCTTATCCTGACTCATTACCTGGGTGGTGGTACCGGCCTCCTGCATATAATATGTTACCGCATTACCATGTTCCTGATGCACCTCCACCAGTTCAGCAATTTCTTGAGCCTGCACCAAGGGGATGTTGGCAGACATCACCACCACATCACCATCCCAGCTCTTGATGCTCTCCTGGTCCATTCCTTCTAACACACAAACTTCTTCTGCGCCAGCCTGCTGGGCAGCCATCTTTACATATTCGATCACAGGGCGGCCCAAAATCTCACACATATACAAAGTATTATTTTCACCGGCACCTGCCATTAAAATCGCTTTCCATTTTCTATTCATGAATCCATTCCCCTTATTCATCCTCTATCATTATCCGCCTTACAGCAGACGCTTGTAACCATAAGCTATTATACCGACTTTTTTACTATGGGTCAAGCCAAATTTTCAGTTTCGTACTTTACAAATCAGAAAAATATGATACAATATTAATGTGTCGTTTTATGCTTGCCGGTACGGTCTGTACGAAACAAGTGTAAAGCACCTCCTCTTTTCAGAGGTATTCTATTTTAACAACAATTATTCTCCCATTGTGAGGTTTATTTATGAAGCATATTCATTTTATCGGCATTGGCGGTATCAGTATGAGCAGCCTTGCCTGCATCCTGAAGTCCCGGGGCTATCGGGTCACAGGGTCTGACATTAAAGAGTCTGCGGTTACCCGTTCTTTGGAAGAACAGGGGATTTCCGTTGCCATTGGCCAGAAGGCTGAAAACATCCATTCCGGTATGGATGTGGCTGTTTTTACCGCTGCAGTACATGAAGACAATCCTGAGTTAATCGCTGCCCGTCAGCTGGTTCCCC
>JAFUJY010000142.1 GCA_017467985.1 Bacillota bacterium | reverse complement strand
CGCCCATCAGCTGCTCGATGGGATCGGAGGGGAAGTCCTGGCCGATCTTGTTCTTGTACTCGGCCTTGAACTGGTTTGCCAGCTCCTTCAGGTCGTCGGCGGTCAGCTCAACGTCCTGGGTCACGCCGCGCTCTTCCTTCATTTCGTCGATCAGAGCCTCGAAGTACTTCTTGCCGACTTCCATAACGACGTCGGAGTACATCTGGATGAAACGACGATAGCAGTCGTAAGCCCAACGGGGGTTGCCGGACTTCTTGGCCAGAACTTCAACAACTTCTTCGTTCAGACCCAGGTTCAGAATGGTGTCCATCATACCGGGCATGGAAGCACGAGCACCAGAACGTACGGAAACCAGCAGCGGGTTCTCCTTGTCACCGAACTTCATGCCGGTGATGCCTTCCATCTTGTCGATGTACTCCATGATCTCAGCCTGAATTTCTTCGTTAATCTTTCTGCCATCCTCGTAGTACTGGGTACAAGCCTCAGTAGTTACAGTAAAGCCCTGGGGAACAGGCAGACCAATCTTGGTCATTTCTGCCAGGTTAGCACCCTTACCTCCGAGCAGCTCACGCATGCTTGCGTCGCCTTCAGAGAACAGGTAAACATACTTGTGACTCATTACGAATCAACCTCCTAAAAGTATTTTTGGTTTTATTTAAATTGCAGTTGCCAGAGGCCTACAATTAAAAACTGAATTTATCGCTGAAATAAGTCAGCAGATCGTCGATCTTCATACGCTCCTGCTCCATGGAATCACGATGACGAATGGTCACGGAAGCATCTTCCAGAGTATCGAAGTCAACAGTGATACAGTAGGGAGTACCGATCTCATCCTGACGGCGATAACGCTTACCGATACTGCCGGTATCATCAAACTGTACATTGTACTTGGCAGACAGCATGTTAAATACTTCTTCTGCCTTTTCGTTCAGCTTCTTGGACAGAGGCAAAACAGCCATCTTAACCGGTGCCAGTGCAGGAGCAAAGTGCAGAACGGTACGGACATCGCCGCCCTCCAGCTCTTCTTCATCATAAGCCTCGCACAGGAATGCCAGAGTTACACGGTCAGCACCCAGAGAAGGTTCGATACAATAAGGAACATACTTCTCATTGCTGGTCTGATCAAAATAGCTCATATCCTCGCCGGAATGATTCTGATGCTGCATCAAGTCGTAATCGGTACGGTCAGCGATACCCCACAGCTCACCCCAACCGAAGGGGAAGGTGAATTCGATATCGGAAGTACCCTTAGAATAGAATGCCAGCTCTTCGGGGCTGTGATCACGCAGACGCAGATGCTCATCCTTCAGACCCAGACGATGCAGCCAGTCCATGCAGAATTCCTTCCAGTAAGCATACCAATCCAGATCGGTACCGGGCTTGCAGAAGAACTCCAACTCCATCTGCTCAAACTCACGGGTACGGAAGGTAAAGTTACCGGGAGTGATCTCATTACGGAAACTCTTACCAATCTGACCGATACCAAAAGGTACCTTCTTACGGGTTGTACGCTGTACATTCTTGAAGTTAACGAAAATACCCTGAGCGGTCTCGGGACGCAGGTATACAACAGACTTTGCATCCTCGGTAACGCCCTGGAAGGTCTTGAACATCAGGTTAAACTGACGAATGGAGGTATAGTCATGCTTACCACAATTCGGACAGTCAATGTGATGCTCGTCAATATACTTCTCCATCTCCTCGTTGGTCCAGCCATCGATGGGAGACTCAGGAGTCAGTCCATTCTCAAACAAATAATCCTCAATCAGCTTGTCCGCACGGAAACGAGACTTACAAGCCTTACAATCCATCAGCGGATCGTCAAAGTTACCAACATGGCCGGTGGCAACCCAAACCTCAGGGTTCATCAGAATGGCACTATCCATACCTACATTGTAGGGATTATGGCTGATAAATGCATCCCACCAAGCCTTCTTAACATTATTCTTCAGTTCTACACCCAACGGACCATAATCCCAAGTATTGGCAAGTCCACCATAGATCTCAGAACCGGCAAACATGAAACCGCGAGCCTTAGCCAGCGCGACAATTTTTTCCATCGTCTTTTCCACTGTTCTTCATCCTCTCTCTGCAATTGCTAATTTCTATATTGCACCCTCTAGTATAGCAAAAAGTATCCTTTCTGTCAATTCTTCTTTTCCGTAAAAGCATACAAAAATCTGCTTAAAAAGGTGCTTTTTTTAAGGTTTGCAGACAAAAGGACCGATGGAAGCTAACCACCCGTCCTCTATACTGTCAACACTTCTGCCCATTTTATAAATCCAACTTTTTCGGCTACTTTCTGTGATGCAATATTGGTTATTTTTGTTGACCAAATTGGGCATTTCCCATTTCGAATAATTTGCTTTGCACAGGTAATACATGCATCCACAGCGTAGCCCTTGCCACGATACTCTTTCAACGTATTGATTCCAATTTCCTGAACTTTATCAGCCATATAAGGCATCCCCGGAGCATCAGAACAGCTAACCAAAACATCATTATCGAACACACCGCAACAAGTATGCTGCTGCACCATTTCTGCAAAATATTCGTATAACCATTTATCGCTTTCACTACCAGGATTGCTTTTTACATAAAAATCACTATAATATGGATAATCCTCTAACTGTAACACCTTAGAGCATAACGGCTGTCCTGGCAATTTATCAAAAACATACTTCACTGAATGACCAATTTTCATATTTAGTACACTTTTGATTTCTGCGGCTGTCATTCCCGGTAATATTTTTACTTTCAGTTCAGAAATCATCTCACGAAAATAATCTCCATATGAGACGATAATCCGCTGCGGTTGACAAAAAATATACAGATTAAAGGGATGAGAATAGCCAAATGGTATTTTATTTCGTTCTTCACTATACACAAAATGAACTCCTGAACAGAATTTTACATTTTTCACACAAATACACTTTTAATAATAATTTTCGTTTATAATTTAATAATCCATATATATCCAATAACTCTAAAAATACAAGTTTTTTAAAAACTCCAAACTGGCCATATCCTTCTGTACATAATTATGTAAGAACCTTGTGGCAAACTGAAACAGACTTTCCTGGATTTCTTCCGTGGCATTAAATTTATATACTGTCTCTGGAGGAACACTCAATATGTGACGCAGGGTATACATGCCCCCGGCGTTCATTCGGATGCTGTCAATAAAACGCTTGGTGCATTCAGGGCACAAGGCACCGCCGGCCATAGCACTCAAGCTGGGCTCTATCCCCAACGAGGCACCGCACTGCACACAGCGATCCACCTCCGGCTGCAGACCGTTCTCCGCCAGGGCCCGAAGCACAAATGTCACGGCTGTCATCTTGGCGGATAACTGGGGCTCTGTCACCATTTTTAG
Organism: Bacillota bacterium; assembly: GCA_017467985.1. Lineage (GTDB taxonomy): Bacteria > Bacillota > Clostridia > Lachnospirales > Bianqueaceae > Faecimorpha. The sequence continues at coordinate 4,037 of JAFUJY010000142.1, read as the reverse complement.
CCCACGGATCAGGAGCTTTAACAGATCGTTGCACTCCTCTCCTTCCACGGTCAGCACCTGAGCGGTTTCTGCCATCCAGGAGGCCCATGCCAGGGCTTCGATGTCCTTACGCAGGCCATAAAAGCTTTCGATAATTGAAGCTTCCCGCACCATCCAGAAACCCTTGCTCTGCTCCAGCATAAAATCACAGTAATAGAAAAGCTGGGCCTGGGAGGCCAACTTCCCCCCAGGCTTTTTAGCTCCCTTTGCGATTGCGCTGATGCGGCCCTTATCCACGCACAGAATCACCAGGCGCTTGTCCTGTTCTCCCATGAGGGCTTCGTTCACAATCAGCCCTCTCGTCTTGATGCTCACTGCCATGTTGATTCTCCTCCTGTGCGCTGCAATATGCCCGATACTGCAGATATATCTTCGGATCTCCCGAAGCCGCAAAATAGTTCCAAAATGTATGCTCCAACATCGCTTTCGCCTCCCTTGTAAACTGGAGAGTGATCTCCGCTCACTTATTGTGGCTCAAGCTGTGCCGGATATACTGGTGAAAAATTACCAGTATGATTAATACTTACTGTAATTGGTAACGAAAACCTCGCTGTCACGCCAGTTTTCCTTTACCTTAACCCATAACTTTAAGTTCACCTGCACGCCCATAAAACGCTGAATTTCTGTTCGGGCCTGGGTGCCGATCTCCTTAATGGTCCGTCCCTGTTTACCCAGAATAATGGGCTTGTGGGAGGCCTTTTCACACACGATGGTGGCATTTACGTCAATCAGATCCCGGTCCAGACGCTCGGTAAAGGTATCAATCAAAATAGCGATACCATGGGGAATCTCCTTGTCCAGCACATACAGTGCCTTCTCACGAATGAACTCCGCAATCAACACCTTCTCCGGCTGATCCGTCACCATATCCGGCGGGACGTAGGCCGGCCCCTCGGGCAAATACTCAAATACGCAATTTACCAACTCTTCCACATTAGTACCATTAAAAGCACTGATAGGCACAATATCATCAAACGTGTAATTGTCGGCATAGAACTTGGCTGTCTGAGCAATTTTGTCTGTGGGCACATTATCAATCTTATTGATGACCAAAATCTTCTTAGCCTTACTGCGCTTGGCCCGCGCCAGCGCTGCCAGATCATCTTCACGAGGGGTGGTGCCCGGCTCCACCATTACACATAACACGTCAATATCCGCCAGCGAATCATCCACAGCCTTCATCATCTTAGTATCCAGTACATTTTTGGACTTGTGGATACCAGGGGTATCGATAAATACCGCCTGGCCCTTGTCACAATTGTAGATGCACTGAATGCTGTTACGGGTGGTCTGGGGCTTGTTGGACGTAATGGTCAGCTTTTCCCCCATGATCTTATTTAATAATGTAGATTTGCCCACATTGGGGCGGCCAATAACTGAAATAAATCCTGATTTCATTATAATACCTCAAATACCTGATCAAACAGGTCCTTTTCCTTTGTCAACATTTCTTTACTGCCCACGGTACACATACAGCCATTCTCCAGGCCCTGACGAACCACTTCTGAAAGGTTCTGCAGGTCCTGTGCCGTACAGTTCAGCACTTCGTCTCTCATGCGCTGTATCATCTCCGCAGTCTGACCACTTCTGGCACGATTAATACCAATATTAATACGCAGTGCCGGTGTAAGAGGTGTATCCAGACCACCTACAGTACCGATAATAAACTTCTCCATGGCCTCATCACTGGCCTGGAAGTTGGCCAGATACTCCGGCACCATATCATAGGCTGCCAGTGTGGATGCCAGGTTCGGATCACGATAAGAAGCAAAGTACAGCTGTCCCTTCTGGGCAAATCCGGCAAAGGCGCCATAAGCACCGCCCTGCACACGCAGACGGTTCCACAGGAAGTCAAGACCCAGAATCTGTCTTGCCACCATCATGCTGCCATGATAGGGCACATCAAAGAGACCGGCCTTTACCACATACTGTACCTGACCGGGGGTGATCAGACCTTCGTTGCACTTGGTCAGCGTAAATTCTGCGGGAGCCTGGGTATTTTCACCCTCCTCCGACAGACTGCTGCGCAGAGAGTCCATACATTCCAATAACTTAGCCTTGTTTTCTGCCGTACAACCACCGGCCATATTCATACCCTTCTGACAAACAATGGCATCACGCACCTCTTCCAGCTTGGCAATAATTTCGTCCTTTTGGGTATCAAAATTACGTACCAATCCCTTCATAAACTGAATATAATCCAGTCCGCTCAGGTACTGACCGGCCAGGGCACCTTCACTCAGATGAGAGAATGCTCGCTGCATGGCAATCACATGACCTTCACCCGCCACATCTTCTTCCAACTGAGCATATTCTTCATTCAAAATCTCTTTCAGACGCTTGGGGTCATTGAACTTGGTCTTCTGCAAAATCTCTAGAATCAGCTCAGGCATAGCTGCCGCTTCCCCGGACAAACACTTGGAAACCACGGTCATCTCTGGACGATAGGTACCGTTCAGATTTTCCAGAACACTGGTGCTCCAACCAATACCACCGGTGCGAATATTGATTTCACTATTCAGTTCTTCGTAAGTATAATTCTCAGTATTCATCTGCCCTAAAACAGAAGCCAGAACCGCGGCATAGGGCAGCTGCTCTATGCTCAGGCCAGACAGATCCCAATAGGCCTTCATATACAGAATCTGACTGCATTCAGCCTCGGTGAACCAGCAGGGAACACCATTCAATTCGAAGCACTCGGTTTCCACCTGCTCCGCTTCCTTCTTCATATCGGAAACAGACAGATGAGGCACCATTTTCTTGACCTCTTCCGGATCATCCTCTGCCTGGTAAGCCAGCAAGGCCTGAGTAGTCTCGATCATGTTCTTCTTTTCTTCATCAGTCAAAGAAGCCTTGAACTCAGCCAGTCTTTGAGCCAGCTGACGATCTTCTTTAGCAGCCAGGTCCACCTCCGGCTTCATCACAACCAGTGCGGCATGGGGGTTATCCAGCAGATACTTCTTAATCAGGTTCTCAAAGAAGCCCTGATCTGCCTTTTCACGGATTGCTGCGAAAATATCATCAAAACGAGTATACTGGAACGGGTCAGCACCGTACAGCCATGAATTCATAATGTACTGAATTCCGATAATCAGACCGGCAGGAGCACCACCATACTCGCCCTCACGCAGCTGGAACTCAAAACGATTCAGGGCAGCCAGCTTTTGACGCTGGGTAAAGCCCTTTTCCGCAATCTCCCGCAGGGTTTTATCAATGAGCTGCACAAATTCATCCTTGCGCTTCAGGTCCACGCCCTTGGCCGTAATACTGAAATCACCCTGGTAAGCCCGGGTATTGGCATCGCCGTAGATATTCTTACCCAGATCCGCATCGGTCAGCGCCTTCTTCAAGGGGGCTCCCTGGGCATCCAACAACATATACTTCAGGATGTCCAGACCAAAGCAATCCACGGAATCTTCAGGCCAAATACTTACTGCGTAGGCAAAGTAACCTTCTTCTTCTCCCTGGTCGGCGGATACGGAATAGGGAACTTCCAACTCATGCATTGCCTCAAACGCGGGCTGAACGGGCAGCAGTTTTTCGGTCTCGTAGCCTTCCTGCACGTCAAATTCTGCCAGATAATGCTCGTCAATCCATGTCAGATACTCGGCCATGTCCATGTCTCCATACAGATAGATAAAGCTGTTGGAGGCATGATAATACTTACGATAAAAGGCCATGAACTTTTCCTGGGTCAGATCGGGAATAGCCTCCGGTGCACCGCCGGATTCGCAGCCGTAGGGAGTGTCCGGATACAGGCTGTGATTCAGCTTGCGGCCCAGCACAGAATCTGCAGAAGAGAATGCGCCCTTCATTTCATTATAAACAACACCCTTAATATTCACCGGTGCATCTTCGTCTGTCAACTCATAATGCCAGCCTTCCTGCATCAAAATGCGGGGATCCTTCAGAATATTGGGGTGGAACACCGCATCCAGATATACATCCATTAAATGATACAGATCCTGAGTGTTCTGGCTGGCCACAGGATACATGGT
>JAFUJY010000141.1 GCA_017467985.1 Bacillota bacterium | reverse complement strand
TCCTTAATCGCTCTCTTTGAACCACTGCCCAACTGAACCAATTTCGTGACCTCACGAAAATGGTCTGATATATTCATTCCTGATGTTTCGCATGAACCCATCGCTCGCTTAATCGTCTTTTCAAAATTTTCCCACCGCTCATACCCTAATAAAGACATTAACTCTCTGGCATACCAAAATTCAACATTGTCATCTTCTTTATGAACAACAGCATCATATTGTTCCATAATCAATTTAACACGTAACTTATCCATGATAAATCCCCCTCTATCGCAAGAACATATGTTCTCTTTTTTTTCTTTATTATATCAGATATTTGCAAAAAGAACAAGTACTAATATTAAATTTTATGAACGCAAAATCTCCCTCTTCCGAAAACGGAACGAAAACCCTCTCCCTCGCAAAAGCGACTGAAACGCTTTTGCTATGGGAGAGGGTTCTTCTTTGGGTTTAGTGTTTAGAGTTTGATTTGATTTTTGCCGGGGATGAGGGCGTATTCTTGGTTGTTGTACTTTAGCAAACCTTCTGTGGGAGTCTGAATGGTGAAGATGATGCTCTCGTCCTCCTTTTCCCATGCCACATGGGTATCGCCCACATGGCCCCGGGCCCAAGTCAGCTGACTGGGAATGTGAGGCTGAATGGTTCCATCCTTGCGAACACCCAGAATATGAGTAAAATAATTCTTTACCAGGGCACCGAACATGGGATGGTTGTTGGAAGCAGTAATATCCGTAATGCACTCCCAGATGGTGGTAGCTCCTTTTTCCATCATATAGCCGAAGTTACCGGGCTGGTTCCCGCTGATCATGCGGCAAAACAGATCCACATCATGCTCCGCCAGGATGTCGCCCAGCAGACGGGTTGCCAGAAAGCCGGTGTCAAATATGGGGTTGGCGCGGTATTTTTTCAGAAGATTTTCCAAGGCGCGGCCATCCTCATCCAATCCGGCAAAGATGGCAAAGGCATCTGCTCCCTGCACTCCGCCGCAGTAACTGCCTGTTTCCGGATCATAAAAGGCTGTTCGAATAGCCGCGGTCACTTCTGCTCGCAACTGACTGTAATCCTCGCCTAGAATGGAGATAATCTCCAGGGTTTTCAGCAGATAACAGGAGTTGACAAACTCTGCCGGAATCTCTGCTTTGCCCATCATAGCCCAATCTCCCAGACACCAACCATCCTTTTCCTCCCGAACCACCAGACCATTTTCAGAATGATTCTGCAGATAGTCAATCCATTTTTTAATAGGTTCACGACAAGATTCCAACATGGAAATGTCGCCGTATTCTTTGTAATAGGCATAGGGCACCGTGGCAATGGCACAACCCCAGCCACCAGGGCCGCCACCGCCACCCATCAAGGGTGCGGTATGCTGCACATGACCTGTGATTTTATCCTGACCATCCAGAATATCCTGCATCCATTTTTCATAAAAAGTCTTGGAATCCATCAGCATCATGACCGCATCACAGCAGATCTGACCGTCACCGGTATAGCCCAGACGCTCCCGATGGGGACAGTCAAAGGTCATACCACTGTGCATGTTGTCCAGTTGGGTGCGGATAAAGGCATCATACAGCCAGTTTAGCCTCTGATCACTGGATTCAAAGGCGCTAATTACCGGAATGTCACTGTGGATAACTTCACAAACAATGTCGTCCACTTCTCCCTGCACATCAAAATAGCGAAAACCGTGGAAAACAAACTGAGGCGCCATAGAGCGCTTTTTTTCGTCCAGAATAAACTCGTCCTGCTGGATCTGCCTGCGTCCGCTGCCACAGATATAATCGCCGCCGGCAGACTTAAAATCTAAGGTTCCGTCTTCTGCCAACAGTTCAGCATGGCGCAGGATGACTCGCTCTCCCACCTTGCCACCGGCTGTAATCCGCAGACGACCGGTAATATTCTCACCCACATCATAGATTTTGCGCTCATCCCGTTCCCACAGGAGCGTAGGCTGAATTGTCCGAATCACCCGGTCTGAGGGGCACTTCTGAAGAGTCAAGGGCGTATCTGCAAAAGGTTCCATCACTTCCACAGGGTAACTCTCCTCCCAGGTACGGGTCATATCCTGAATCTCGCCTATATACAACTCATCCTCCACAATCTGAGAGGCATGATAGGACTCCGTCCCGTCTGATGTAATTATACGACAGGAACCATCCTGAGCTATTACTTCCATGGCAAAGACCGCAAAGACCTCATCACCAAACTTCACCGGCCCTTCACAAACACGTTCATGCTGACGATACCAGCCGTTACCCAAATGAACTTCCAACAGGTTGTCTCCATCCTGCAGATAGGGAGTTACATCATATTCCAAATAATAAATTCGATGGGACGTCTTATCCTGCAGGGGATACAAAAACTTGGAAAGTTCCCGCTCACGATAATCACTCATAACCGGAACAAACAAATCCTGGGAAACCTTGCAGCCATTAATATAGAGTTCAAAAAAACCTAAACCTGTAATTTGAATTCTGCCTGTTTTCGGTGATGACAAATGCACCCTTTTTTCAATTATGGGTGCATTCATCGAACCACAGGCAATCCATGATGCCTGATTAATCATTTTTCTTCGCCTTTCTAGCTGCCCGACGCTCTTCCCGTTCCCGAGCGTGACGCTCAGCCTGCAGCTTATAAATCTCTTCCGTTGCCAAGGATAGCTTAGTGACCACATTTTCCTTGGTGGGATAACAATAGAAGGAATCGTTTTTCGTGGAAATATCAATGCAGTCATAGGGCTTTACATAGCAGTAATCATACTCAATATGTACACCATACATTCCTGCGGGCTCTCGGTGGATACGATAATCTTCACCATTATAATGACCTTCCAATACAAAGCCATTTTCCGGGTCGTGGGTCAGCTTGGCCTTGCCCAGATTCTGGAAGCGCATGCATCTTGGTAGGGAATATACTTCCACTTCATCCTCAAAGGAATAGATCCCTTCTTCTATCTGCTTACGCACTTCACTTCTCTGCCATTCATACCAGTCAGGAATATGTGGGAATTCCGTCTCGCCTTCTAAGGCAGAAAGTCTGCCAAGTTCATC
>JAFUJY010000140.1 GCA_017467985.1 Bacillota bacterium | reverse complement strand
TCTCCTGCAGTGCGTCCTCGGCGGCATGTTCATTTTTTAGAATCTTTATAACAACGTGGTAGACTAGTTTATAATATTGATCATACAATTGAGCAAAAGACTGCCGTGTGGCAAGGTCAGTATCATCGGGAAATACAAACATTCGGTACTCACTTCCTTCGTAAAAAACTAATTCTATTATAGTAGAAGATGAATATATTTGCAACAGTATTTTTATTCTTGCATTTTTAGCATTCATATAGTATTATAATTATACTCGGAGTAATTTTTTCCGAAGTGTATAGATAGAGAGGAGTATTTACTATGTTATCAGGTTCTATCGTGGCATTAGCCACCCCCTTTAATCCGGATGGCAGTGTGAATTTTGAGCAGATGGGCGAGTGGATCGAGTTCCAGATCGCCAATGGTACTGACGGTATTTTGGTTTTGGGCACAACCGGTGAGTCTTCCACCATGTCCCATGAAGAAGACGATGCGGTTTGTGAATATACAATGAAAAAGGTTGCGGGTCGTGTGAAGGTTATCGCAGGTAGCGGTTCCAACAGCACCGAGACCCAGATGATGAAGAGTAAGCGCTATTCTGATTTGGGTGTGGATGCCCTGCTGTGTATTGCGCCTTATTATAACAAGGCCAATGCGGAGGGTATGTATCTGCATTTTGCCACGGTGGCAGATGCGGTGAGCGCACCTATTATTCTGTATAATGTGCCGGGACGCACCGGCTGCAGCATTCCGCCGGAGGTGGTGGGCCGTCTGTCCAAGCACCCCAACATCATTGGTATTAAGGAAGCTAGCGGTGACCTGGGCTATGCCATGAAGATCGCCAAGTATCTGAATGATGATTTTGTGATGTTCTCCGGTAACGACGACATCGTGGTTCCGCTGATGTCCATCGGTGCCAAGGGCGTGATCTCCGTTTGGGCCAATATCATGCCCAAGGAGTGCAGCGAGCTGGTACATAAGTATTTGGATGGCAAGCATGAGGACGCTGCCCAGATGCAGATCAAGTATCTTCCTATTATAAATGCGCTGTTCATGGAGGTTAACCCCATTCCCGTTAAGGAAGCCATGAACCTGATGGGCATGAATGCGGGCGGGTTCCGTCTGCCTCTGTACCCCATGACCGACGCCCATCGTGAGGAGCTGGCCAAGGTAATGAAGGAGACGGGTATCCTATGAAGATCTTGTTGACAGGCTATGGCCGCATGGGCCAGTTTGTGGAGCAGATTGCCACCCAGCGGGGGCATGAGGTGATTGGTCATGTGGATGTGAATAACGTGCCCGACCTGGAGACACTGCCGGCGGCGGACGTGGTGATTGACTTTTCCCATCCTTCCATGCTGGATGCCCTGGGGGCTTATGTGAAGCGCACCGGCACTGCGCTGGTGAGTGGCACCACCGGTTATCAGGCGGAGCATATGGCAAAATTACAGGAGCTGGCGGGCTTTGCGCCGGTGCTGCACAGTGCCAACTATAGCCTGGGAGTTGCCATGTTCAAATATTTGCTGCAGCAGCTGCCCGCCCAGTTAAAAGAAAGCTTTGACATAGAAATTCTGGAAAAGCATCATAATAAAAAGGTGGATGCCCCCAGCGGCACCGCCAAGATGCTGCTGGATGCCATCGATCCCGATCACGAGAAAAAGGTTGTGACCGGCCGTGATGGTATGTGCGGCGCCCGCACCAAGGATGAGATCGGTGTAATGGCTCTGCGGGGCGGCACCGTGGCCGGCGAGCATACGGTGTATCTGTTTGGGGAGGACGAGACATTGTCCATCACCCACAGCGCCGCCAGCCGCCGCATCTTCGCCGTAGGCGCAGTGCAGGCAGCGGAGAAGATGGTGGGTAAAGAAAAGGGTTACTATCTGCTGGATCAGATTTTGTTCTCATAAGAAAGGATGGGGTAAATGAAAAAACGAAACTGGCCGAAGTCTTACACAGGACGGACATTGACGGTGTATATCATACTGCGTGTGATCGTTATTGCCACAATGATTATGTCCTTTTTGAGCCGCAATTATCAAAATGTGTTCATGTGTGTACTGACGCTGATCTTGTTTTACATGCCCGACATCCTGCAGCGGCGTCTGCGCATCTATTTGCCCGACGCCCTGGAAATCATTATATTGGTATTTATTTTCGCGGCGGAGATCTTGGGGGAGATCCAGTCCTTTTATGTGAAAATCCCCATCTGGGATACGCTGCTGCACACCACCACCGGCTTTTTGGCGGCGGCGGTGGGTTTCTCCATGGTGGATCTGCTGAACCGGAATGAACAGTTTTCCATCCGTATGTCGCCGATTTACATGGCGGTGGCGGCCTTTTGCTTCTCCATGACCATCGGCGTCATGTGGGAGTTCTTTGAGTTCTCCATGGATGTGTTCTTTGGCATGGATACCCAGAAGGATACGATAGTGAGTGGTTTTTCCAGCGTGCTACTGAATCCGGAACCGGTCAATGAAGCCATCAAATATCGGGACATCACATCCACCGTGGTGAACGGTCAGGACCTGGGAATCAACGGATATTTGGATATCGGCCTATACGACACCATGAAAGATCTTCTGGTGAATTTTATCGGCGCAGTGGTCTTTTCTGTAATCGGCTTCTTCTATGTGAAGTACCGGGACCGCAATTCCTTCGTGGATAAAATTATCCCCAAGCCCGAGGAGGGTGCAAAATGAAAAAATATCTAAATAAACTCATCACCCTGGCAGTGGCACTGGTGGTGTTGCTGGTGGGTAGCATGTTCGGCCTGTTCCAGCCGGGAGAAGAGGAGTCCTTTAACGAAGAGTCATCCGTTCAGGCGGAAGTGTCGTCCAAGGCGGAGGTCTCCAAGGTCGAATCGTCAGCAGAAGAATCGCCCACACTGGAAACTTCCGAAGAAGAGCCGCAACTGGATGCTGATGGCGAGTACACTTCGCCGGAGGATGTGGCCCTGTACCTGTATTTGTACGGCGAGCTGCCTGGCAACTTTATCACTAAAAAAGAAGCCCAAGACTTGGGCTGGGTGAGTTCCGAAGGCAATTTGTGGGAGGTCACCGACCACAAGAGCATCGGCGGCGACAAGTTCGGTAACTACGAAGGGTTACTGCCCGAGGCATCCGGTCGTCAATATTACGAATGTGATGTCAACTATGAAGGTGGGTACCGGGGCGACGAGCGCATCGTTTACTCCAATGATGGTTTGATTTACTACACCGACGACCATTATAAGACCTTCACCTTGCTGTACGGGGAGGAATAAGCCATGCAAGAAATTATTTTGGATGGCCTAATAATGCAGGAAGCCCCCCAGGACTACATAGCAGAGGTATTTGGATTTCCGGAATATTATGGGAAAAATCTGGATGCCCTGCACGACATGCTGACCGAGATCAGCGAGGATACAGAAGTGTATTTGCTGCACTGGGAAAGCATGGGTGCGTACGGCAAGAAACTGCTGCGGGTATTTGAGGATGCCGCGCAGGAGAATGAGAAGTTAAAAGTGAGTTGTTTTGAGTAAAGCATCGCGAAAGCGGTGCTTTTTTGTTGTCACTATAGCGGTAAGGAGAAATACGGGCATTTTAGGTTGAAAAACGAGAAAAGTACCAGATATTTTTTGCGGTCTATAGTTGTAGACTTGCAAAAACATCTGGCATTTGCAGTTGAAAAAGCTGGAAAAGCAACTGCCAGGCATACGAGAATTGAAGAAACAATCTGCCAGAAAGTTAAAAAGCTGAGAATATTGTAAATTACAAAGTCCTCCACGAGTGTGGAGGACAAACTTTCGACCCAACCATTTGTATACCGCATATTGGTCAGCGGAAAACTTTCAATATAATATAGTATACTGGAAAAAGCAAAAAAATCAATTACTTTTTGAAAAATATCTCAGCAAATCCTACATGAGCGAGAGCGTTGATACTGTTATTTGGGAAATCAACCGGGAGACTGGAGAGGTCTGCGAACTGCTCAGATTTGAACATACTTCAGATTATGGGATGGTGGGCGAAAATCCTGTACGCTCCTGGGAAGGAAAAATATATTATGAGATGAAGCAGGACGGTCAGTGGTATCTGGAGTCGCTGGATGTAATAACAAAAGAACGAAAAATCATCTGCAAACTGGAAGAAAATGAAGAGTTCGGCGGAGTGTACTGGGGTGCAGGTGTGGCAGCAATGATGGTGAGAAATGAAATGGGATTGACCTATACAACACCGGTGGATTATGAGACCAAAACCAATGCAGGGCTGCCGATCATTGAGGTAATGGAATAAGGGACTGTCGTTTTTGTTTATTATTCCTTTTCTTCTAACTCATTAAATGTTTCGATTTCGTCTTGGAAAAGAGGACGCAGTCAGCAAATGCTGGCTGCGTTCGTGCGTTTATCTCTTTTTTAAAAACTCAGGAATGGCCATATGGCAATAGTGTCCCAGACGATCAAGACGATTTGCCAGCTCCGCGGTAGATAGGCCTTTGTCGTCTTCGATCCAGTTCAGGATCAGCCGCATGGAGCCTGTAAAAATGAAGTCAAAAACATAGTCCAGATCCGCTCTGTTGTATTTGGGGAACTCTTTGCACCATCCGTCCACCACACCTTCCCGGATCATATTTTGAATCCGTTCCAAAAAGCGGGGATTACCGTTTTTGCCCATAATGATCCGACAGATCTCTTTATTCTTCAGGATGCAGGTAAACATACCGGCTAACTGGCTGGTTTCATAACCCTGATGGAAATATGGAGAGAAGTAGGTCATGTTTTCATCAATGAACTGTTGCTCAATTTCAATAAGCAAATCATTTGGAATGGCGTAATGCAGATAGAAGGTTCCTCGGTTGACCTTGGCTTCCTGACATAGCTCCTTGATCGTGACCTTGTCGATATG
>JAFUJY010000139.1 GCA_017467985.1 Bacillota bacterium | reverse complement strand
GCATACCACCGGCGGCGGTTTGTCAGAAGAGACCATCCAGGAAATTGAATCTAAGGGCTATAATATCCGGCGAAATGGTGTATCTAACTATACCACAGACAAAAAGACACGAATCGTTTTTATCGGGCGTATTCCCGATGATACGGATGATATTAAGTCCACCAAGGATATTCCCAGCTGGAAGCGGATGTGCTATTGCATTTTGAAAAACGACCACATGTGTCGTTTTATGGGTTTTGGCCTGACTAGACAGCAGCAAAAGCAGATTGATTTGCTGCGGGATAAATACAAACGATGGGAGGAGAGTATCAATGAAGTTTGAGAGTCCGGTGTATCATGTGAAGGCGGTTCCGGTGGAAAAGATCGTACCTAATACATATAATCCCAATGCGGTGGCGCCGCCGGAAATGAAGCTGCTTTATGACAGTATTAAGCAGGATGGTTATACCATGCCCATTGTTTGTTATCATGATAAGGAAAATGATCAGTATATTATAGTGGATGGATTCCATCGGTACCGTATTATGCTGGAGTATCCTGATATTTATGAGCGGGAGGGCGGCAAGATGCCTGTGAGTGTGATTGATAAGCCGCTGGCGGACCGCATGGCCAGTACCATTCGTCACAATCGGGCCCGAGGCTCCCACGATGTGGACCTTATGAGTAATATCATTCAGGAACTCCATGATATTGGGCGATCGGACAAGTGGATTGCCCAGCATTTGGGGATGGACCGGGATGAGATCCTGCGGCTTAAGCAGATTACCGGTTTGATGTCTTTATTTAAGGAGACCAACTTTAGCCGTGCCTGGCGTCCGGTGGAGGAAGAGGATGATGGGGAACTGGCAATGGAAGCCATTGCACTGGAAGAAACCAGCGATATGGTGTAATCAGAAAAATTTAACACTATACAGATTCTGAAATTTGTTGTATAATAGAAGAAACTGTTTAGTGGGCATATTGGGCAGAGTTTGGAATAAATATGTAGGGACACCTGTTTTTAACCCATTGGACAGGATGAATTTTATGGGCTAAGGAGGAGTTCCATGAGACAGTACAAAACGATACAGGTCAGCAAGCGGGTGATCGATCGGGTGCGCTGTAACTGCTGCGCTCGTCTGATCCAGGACGAAGAGTATTTTTCGGCAGTGAAGCATTGGGGCTACCGTTCGCCCTACGATACGGAGGTGCATGCCATGGATGTGTGTACCGATTGTTATGAAAAGTGGATTCGTTCATTTGCGGTGTCACCTGTATTAGAAGAAGAGTCACAATCTGAGGAAGGATGTATATAAGAGATGCTGGATGTTTGTCTGTTGGGGACGGGGGGGATGATGCCCTTACCCGGACGCTGGCTGACGGCGTGTATTATGCGCTCAGCCGGAACAACAATTTTAATTGACTGCGGAGAAGGTACGCAGATTACGCTGCGCCAGCAGGGCTGGAGCTTTAAGGGGATTGATGCACTGCTCATTACCCATTATCACGGGGATCATGTGAGTGGTCTGCCGGGGCTGATGCTGACCATCGGCAATGCGGGCAGAACAGAACCCCTGCATATGTATGGTCCCAAGGGACTGACTCGGATTGTCAAGGGACTGCTGCAGATTGCGCCGGAATTGCCCTTTGATATCGTTTTCCACGAGCTGGGCAATGGGGAAGAGCCCTTTAACGTAGGGTGTTTTCAGATCACCCCCTTTAAGTTGGATCACGGTATCCCCTGTCTTGGATACCGTGTGGATTTGCTGCGTCTGGCGGAGTTTTTGCCGGAGAAGGCGCGGGAGAACAATGTGCCGCTGAAGCTGTGGAGCCGTCTGCAAAAGGGTGAGACGGTGGAGCAGGACGGTATTGTATATATGCCGGAGTTGGTGCTGGGCGAAGCCCGCAGAGGTTTGTCGGTTTGCTACTGCACCGATACCCGTCCGGTACCGGGTATTGTAGAGGCGGCCAAAGAAGTGGACTTGTTCATCTGCGAGGGTATGTATGGTGAAGAAGAAAAGAAGAGTCGGGCCAACGACTATAAGCACATGACTTTCCGGGAGGCAGCGGAGCTGGCGAAGGCAGCCAATGTGAAAGAACTGTGGCTGACTCATTTCACGCCATCCATGATGCATCCTAAGGATACATTACCCGAGGCCAGAGAAGTATTTGCCAACAGTTATGCAGGAAAAGATCGTATGACGAAGGTGTTAAATTATGACGAAGAATAATATCAAGATACTGGCAATCGAGTCCTCCTGCGACGAGACTGCGGCTGCCGTTGTGGAAAACGGGCGAAAGGTCCTGTCCAATGTGATTTCCTCCCAGATTGCCATCCACACTGTGTATGGTGGTGTGGTGCCGGAGATTGCCTCCCGCAAGCACCTGGAGAACATCGATGAGGTCATTGGTCAGGCCCTGGAGCAGGCCCATTGTACCTGGGATGATATCGATGCCATTGCGGTAACCTATGGTCCTGGCCTTGTGGGTGCGCTGCTGGTAGGCGTGGCTCAGGCAAAAGCCTTGGCATATGCATTGAATAAACCTTTGATTGGTGTGCATCATATTGAGGGGCACATCGCAGCCAATTATATTTCCAATCCGGAGTGGGAACCGCCCTTCCTGTGCCTGATCGTATCCGGTGGACATACCCACCTGGCAGTGATTAAGGATTACGGCGAAAACTGGATCGTGGGACATACCCGGGATGATGCGGCGGGAGAGGCCTTTGATAAAGTGGCCAGAGCCATTGGTTTAGGATACCCTGGCGGACCCAAGGTGCAGAAGGCTGCGCTGGAAGGGGACCCGGCGGCCATTCATTTTCCCCGTCCCTGTATTGACGAAGAAGGGTATGACTTTAGTTTCAGCGGCTTAAAATCCGCAGTGCTGAACTATCTGAATCAGCAGGAGATGAAGGGCGAGACCATCAGCCGAGGGGATGTGGCAGCATCCTTCCAGCAGGCGGTGGTGGAAGTATTGACCGCCAAGACCATGCAGGCCGCCAAGGAGTTTGGTTTTGATAAAGTGGCCATGGCCGGCGGTGTATCCGCAAACCAGGCCCTGCGGGATGCCATGATCAAAGCCTGCGAAAAGAATCAGTATGAGTTTTCGGTGCCGGAGCTGATTCTATGCACGGACAATGCGGCAATGATTGGCAGTGCAGCGTATTATCAGTATATTAAGGGCAATTTTGCAGATCTGTCCCTGAATGCATTGCCCAATTTACCCTTAGGTTCAAAAAACTGAATAACTTTTCACCTCTTTGGTACATACTAATGTCGGAGGTGGAACAAGATGAAGTTGGACCAGAATTCAGCAGCCTCCGCAAAAGAGCGGAGGCTGTATTATGTTGTACTGTCCATCCTGGCAATTGTCACGGTGGCAGCCATTATTATTACCATTGCTGCCGGTGGTGAAGACCCGGTGGTGGATCCGCTGCAGCAGGTAAAGGAAAATCCGATCCCTGTGGAAGAATCCAAGGCCGAGCGGGTTCTCCTGGAACCGGAAGACGGAGCGTCCGAACCAGTTTCCGGGGATATGGCCGAGGAAAACAGTGAGATCGAGACTGTGAAGGCCGAAGAAAGTTCTGAAGAGGAAAACTCTCAAGTAGAGGCACAGATGCCGGAGGAGTCGGAGACGGCAGAAGAGGTTTCGGTACCGGAAGTGGCAGAAGACCCTCAGGAAGAACCGGTTCCCCAGGTTGTGGCGGAATTTGACGCAGAAAACGACACTATGATCTGGCCGGTGAGCGGCAATGTGGTTATGGAATATTCTGCAGATGCACTGATTTATGATGAGACATTGGATCAATACCGGGCCAATGATTCCATCAGTATCGCAGCCACCACGGGCGAAGAAGTGCTCTGTGCTGCGGCAGGAACCGTAAAAAGTATTGGTGAAAATGATGTACTAGGAAATTATGTGGTAATCAGCCATGGCAATGGTCTGGAGACTACATACGGCCAATTACAGGATGCCGTTGATGTGGTCGTGGATCAGGTTGTGGACAAAGGAGAAATCATCGGGTATATTGCGGAACCCACCTGGTATTGTCTGGCTTTGGGCTCTCATGTGCAGTTTCAGGTAACCCAGGACGGAGTTGCAGTGGATCCCACAATTTATCTGGAAAATTCTTTGGAAGAATAAACAAAAATCCATCGGTGAAAATGTTAATATTTTTACCGATGGATTTTTTTGCTTGAAAGGATGTGGAGAGTATGGTACAATATAGGTTGAGATATTATAGGGAAGAGGTGTATGGATGAAGCAGAAGAAAAGACTTGGGATATCTAGATTTGTTATTTTCGCAGCTGCGTTTATATATTTAGAAATTGTATTTCAGTTCTTTATGTTTCAAAGCCCCACATGGGGAATGTTGTATGGTGCACTGTTCGGTTTACCATTGGCCTTTTTGTGTGCACTGTTGACTGGTTTGGGGCCGAAGTGGTTGAACAAAATCCTGACTACGATTATTTTGATTTTTATTTCAGTGCTATTTATTGCTCAAATGGTATATTATGATATATTCCGCACATTTTTGCAGGTGTTTTCTATTACTAAGGGTGCAGGAGCCGCGGTGGATTTTATCTCAGTCGTCATTAATTCGCTGCTGAAAAACTGGGGAAAGCTATTGCTGCTGTTGTTACCGTTGATTGCCTATTTTGCATGGCCCTTCTGGGGTGGTCATGGGGATTTTTCCAGAGATGGCTGGAAGGTTTCTTTGGGATTGCTGGTGGCCACGTTACTGTTTCATGGGTTGGCGCTGTTGGTGTTGTTGGTGCCGGGCACAGGGACTAGAACTCCCTATGATCAGTACCATAACAAGCCTGCGATTCAGATTTGTATTCGTAATATCGGAGTGCTGCCCACCATGCGCCGGGAGGCTGAGCGTATGCTGCTGGGTTCCTCAGGCGGTGGGCTGACGCTATCCGGCAATAGTAAAAAGGAAAATAGTTCCAAGCAGGAAAGCAGTATTGAAGAGAGCAGTGTGGAAGAAAGCCGCATTGAAGAGAGCAGTCGGGAGGAGAGCAGCATTGCGGAGTCCAGTATGGAAGAAAGCAGTGTGGAAGAAGTATTTGTTCCCCAGCCCAATGTACTGGAAATCGACTTTGATAAGTTGATCAGCGAGGCCCCAAATGATACGGTGGCGGTTATGCATGAATATTTCCAGTCTCAGGAGCCTACATACACCAATGAGTATACCGGTATGTTTGAGGGGTATAACTTGATTTGGGTGCTGGCGGAGTCCTTCTCCAGCTGGATTATCGATGAAGAGTTGACGCCTACTTTATATAAGATGGCCAATAGTGGTTTTGTATTTAATAACTTCTATACACCCTATTATGCTTACAGTACCATCGATGGTGAATTTGTAACTCATACCAGTCTGCTTCCCCGAGAGGATATCTGGAGTTTTTATCACTCAGCCGATATTGAAATGCCCTTTGGTTTCGGTAATATGTTTGCCGGGCTGGGATATAGCGCAAGAGCCTATCATAACCATGATTATGATTTTTATAATCGAGAATATTCCCATCCGAATATCGGTTATGTATGGAAGGGGTTGGGCAATGGTATGTATGTGACGCCCGGAGTGTTCCCGGCATCAGATCAGCAGATGATGGAGCTGGCCCTGCCTGAGTTTATTGATGAAGAGCCCTTCCATGCGTATTTCCTGACCATCAGCGGTCATACCATGTGGAATTTTAACGGTGAAAATGCCATGTGCGTTAAGAATGAGGCACAGGTACAGGATCTGCCCTATGGTACACAGCTGCGGGCCTATATTGCCTGCCAGCTGGAAGTAGAATATGCCATGACCTATTTATTGGAACAGTTGGAGGCCGCCGGCATTGCAGATCGTACGGTTATTGCATTCTCTGCGGATCATTACCCCTATGCCTTGTCGGACTGGGAACTGTCCGAGCTGAAGGGCAGTGATGTCACTGTGGATTTTGACTTGTATGAGAACTGTTTTATGATTTATTGTCCCGGAATGGAAGAAACGGTACAGATTGATAAAGTGGGATCCAGTCTGGATATTGCGCCCACGTTGGCTAATTTGTTTAATCTGCCCTTTGACTCCCGTTTGTACATGGGCACTGACTTGCTGTCCGATAGCGAGGCCACAGTCATTTTCAGTGATCATAGCTTTTTAACAGATAAGATGCAGTATAATGCTTCCACAGGAGAAGTAAAGTTCTTTGGAGAGGAACTTTCGGACAGTTATGTGGAGGAAATGATTGACAAAGTAGAAGATAAATTCACCATGTCTTCTGCGATCATTGATACGGATTATTATTCATATTTAACGGAATATCTCTCCTGGTGGGACGGCGAGACCTATGGTCATTTGTATGACCCTGCCACGGAGGATCCAATTGCAGAAGAAAACACAGGGGGGACCGAGTGAGATGCAGTTAGTTGAAAAAGTTGGAATTATGCCGGAAAAGGAGCAAGTGCTTCATGATCTGGACATGATCCGCTTGATGGAAAAGATCGATCAGCGCATGAATCGGGCACAGGCTTTGCAGTTTTTG
>JAFUJY010000138.1 GCA_017467985.1 Bacillota bacterium | reverse complement strand
TGTCCTGCCCAATAGTCCGGGCGCAGACCGCTGCCCTCCTGACGGGTATAGGGTGCAGAGAAGAACAAAATGATGTCTCTGGGCATGGTAACCTGTGCCACATGCAGGTGATCCTCACAGCGGCCCAAGTTATGGTTGCGGGCACTGGACATCATGTATTCCGGTGTTCGCATGGCGGTCAAATTCGCATTCTGGTTCCCCCAATGATAAAAACCGGTCTTATAGTAATTGACCATTTCACTATAATCATAAGCCACATTGCAGATGCCTTCTGGCGGCATATAATCGCTGACTGCAGCTGCCGTTGCACCGGGTGTGGGGTTCATGGCCGCACGATCCCGACCGAACAGGATGTACAAAATGGATGTGGTACCCTGCTGCATGGGATTACGCATGGGCAGGTTATAACTGCGGCCTCTGGGAGAAGCTATGCATCCATTATAGTTATTGGCAGCCAAGTGGAATACGGTGATATCCGCCAATTCCTTTGCCATGGTGCGCAGACTGAATTCTTCATAGGGAGCCACTTTCTGAATGACCATCAACGGTGCGAAAGTAACCGGCAGGTAAGAATCCGAATGGAACTCGTTATAGCCAAAACGAATACGCTGGCTCAACCATTCCATCAAATGCATACGGCCCTTAATACTGTGGAACAAACCGTTCTGTCCGCTATTGACGAAAATATCCTGGGGGAACAAAATACCCGCCAAGTATTCCAAGGTATGGAAGCCCATGCGATGATTTTCAGAATCCATCCACATGACGGAGTCATTGGCTTCATCCACCCAGTATTTGAACTTCAAAGCGGCCTGCTTGATACGCTCCACATAACGTGGCGGCAGCTTTGCATCAATCTGCTCTTCATATACAATCATCAGCAGAGGAAGTAATGCAAAGTCCGCACAGTCTTCCCAACGATCGGTAAATCCACATGCAAAATCAACCATGCTGTATGTAATACGGTCATATTCACCCAGAGCATATCTGCACCACAGCACATTGGGACTCTCACGATAGGCTTCAATTACATCCATATCCGCACAGGAGCGCATGAAAATCTGCTGACGCTTTTTATAGTTCTCATAACCAAGCAAGGGTTCCAGCACCTGGCACACCTGAACTGAAAAATCTTTTTCGGCCATGATATCCTCATCCACCATCCATGAAACATGAATTGTGTATATGCCCACGGCTGCCTTAGCCAAAAGCACCAATTCGCCGGCTGATTCCGGATACAAATCAAGCACCTTATTGCCTTTATCGTCCTTGGCAGTAATATGTACCTGAGCAACTCTGCTGCTGCCCAGAACCATACGCACATCATCCCCTTCAGCATAAGTATCAGCCTTCATATGGGTCTTCTGATAAGCATGCTCCAACTCCTCACGCAAATCTTCTTCCATATTTATAAGGGTTTCTACCCTCAGGGGAGCTTCTGCCTCCAGCACTTCCAAACGCCAGCCCACTTCTACACGACGGGAAACACGCATGGATATGATATTAAATACATTGGCACCGGCCTTCAAATGAACGATTCCTTCTTTGGGGAAATTTCCCTTAGAACGCACCTGAACCAGCTCCAGATTGTCAATGACTACCTCTCCATTCACCAATAAACGAAGACGATTCTTCCAGCGGGAAAACAGGTTCATCTTCGTGCTCTGTTCTTTTTCACTATATACAATACAGGATGCCACAACCACACCCAGACTGTTGGTTACAAAATACTTACCAAAGCCATTATACACCTCCGGTGTTCCCAGGAAGCGCCATTTCGCTTTGATGTCATAAGGATAAGTGATCTCATCCGTCTCCCGTGGAATAACACCTTGCAGTGCTGCAGAAAATCCAGCGATTGCCTGCTCAACAGCTTCTTCTCCCACGTTTGCATCAGGATTTTCAAAATAAGAACGCTCTGTCAAAACATCACCCATGCTGACAAAATCAGGACCTGTCATTAACCAGGGCTTAATATCTTGACCGGCATGAACTATGTTAGAAAACATATGCATATCCTCCTCTTTCTGAAAAAAGGAGCAGCACAGCATCACCCGTACGGCTCCTTTTTTCATGATTCTCAGATCTTAGTTACATTGGTTGCCTGCAGTCCCTTAGGACCATTCTCGGTCTCGAACTCAACCTTCTGGCCTTCGTCCAGAGTCTTATATCCATCTGCCTTAATAGCGGAAAAATGTACGAAAACGTCGTCGCCGCCATCTACAGAGATAAAGCCGTATCCTTTCTTAGAATCGAACCATTTTACTACGCCTGTCATGTCAATATCCTCCTGACAATTATACTATCCAGATCACGTTTTTCACGAACCCTTGGATTTTCATACTATACCACTTTCGTTGCATTTTGTCAACATTTTAACAGCGAAATCACGAATTTGGCACTTTTCACAAGTTCTGGACTGTTAATTTTGACGATTTGCCAGGGTTCAGATCTCCACAATCTCGCAGTTCTTGAAATCAGCATAACCGGGGCTGACTCTGCCCTCAAAGTTCGCTGCAAAGATACCGGGACGGGCGCCCACCCAACCACCGCAAGATGCCTTCCAGTTCTCGCCTACCTTGGTAAATTCCTTACCATCCAGGCTATATGCAAACTGAACATAAGCATCAGGGGTTGCTGCCTCAAAATCGCTGCGCACCTGCATCTGCAAATAAACTGTATCTGTATCCACCGGAATGGTCTGTGCTGCGGTCTCCCACACCAGTTCGTCATTGCCTCTGGGGAACTCATGGGTCTTGCCATCATACAACACCAGCTTCCCCTTCTCCAGGGCCAGATAACGATATGTATAACCCATCATAGCGATACCGGCACGGTCTCCCATTTCCTCCGCCTTCAGGCTTACCTGAACCGTCATATCAAAATCATAATGCTGCATCAGTTGGGACAGGAACTGACCCGCATGGAACAATGTATTGGTCTTACCGATCAGGCGGGTATTCAAACGCAGGGCTTCCGGATTCTCCGTCATGCTGTACCACTCGGTTCTGGGATTGGCCTGCCACTGCCACTGCAGACCCAGCTTGTCCCCAGCAAAAGTATCAGAAGTAAAGGGTTTCCAATCGGACTCAGTGTAAGCTGCGGGAGCCGGATATTCCATTACGGGCTCACCAATACCATCACCATTGATATCCACGCCCATTTCCGGCCAGTCATCTACCCAGCGAACGGGCTGTAGATGGG
>JAFUJY010000020.1 GCA_017467985.1 Bacillota bacterium | reverse complement strand
TCACGCTTGCATGGATGATCGTGTGGAGTTTGTGATTGCCGATTCTCCCTGGTCAGATCTGGAAAGGTTGCTGGCAGAAGGATTATTAAGAAAAGGCTATCCCACCTTCCCGGTGCTGCAGACCGGCGACTGGATTTGCCGTATGCTCTCTGGATTTTCACTAAAAGACGTTTCACCGGAAAAGGCCATGAAGGGCCGCAATGGTTTGTTGTCCGTACCGGTGCTATTCATTGCCGGGGAGAAGGATGCTTTGATTCCGGCAGCCATGGCCCGCAGGCTTTATCAGATGAAGCAGGGGGCGAAGGTATTGTATTTATGCAGTGAGGGCGAACGGGGACGGAATTGGTCCAAGGACCCGGTACAGTATGAGTCACAAATCACAGCTTTTTTACAGGAAAATATACAAACGAAAAGAGCAGTAATATAAGGGGGTAAAAGTAATGTATGAGTTTGGAAAAGTCAAGTATCCCGCAGGAAAAGGCGCCTATTATAAGGCGCGGGCCAAGATTAACCTGACACTGGAAGTGGGAGAAGCTCGGGAAGATGGTTTTCACGAGGTTTCTATGATTATGCAGAGCCTGCGCTTGTGGGACGATGTGGAATTATTTATCGGAAAAGATGACCACGACACCATCGAGAGCAATATTCCCTTTTTTAAGGCGGATGAAAAAAATATTGCCTATCGGGCAGTGTTATTGATGCGGGAGCGTTTTCATCTGAATAAGCCGGTGCATATTCGCCTGCGCAAAAAGATTCCGATTGCGGCGGGCCTGGCGGGCGGCAGTGCAGATGCTGCTGCGGTTATTAAAGGGATGAATAAGTTGTTCGGCCTGCGTCTGTCCACAGAGCAGCTCATGGAGCTGGGAGCAGAACTGGGTTCGGATATTCCGTTTTGCATTAATGGCGGGACATGCCTAGCCACCGGTCGGGGAGAGAAGATTCAGCAGCTGCCCGCGCTTCCCTTGACCTATGTGGTGTTGATCAAGCCGGATTTCAGCATTTCCACGCCCTGGGCCTATCAGGCCTTTGATAAGGAACCCAAACAGAAAAAGCCGGATTATCAGCGGATGCTGAAGATCATTGAGGACGGCAGACTGGAGGACATGCAGGCGGAAATGATCAATATGCTGGAAGCACCGGTGGTGCGGGAGCATCCGCTGATTCTGGAACTGAAAGAAAAATTAAAAGAAGAAGGGGCGGTGGCCTCGGCCATGAGCGGCAGCGGTCCCACAGTCTACGGTTTATTTAAGGACGAAAAGGCGGCGAAGGATGCATACCTTAAACTTCGCAACACCTTGCCTTACAAATATCAGATCATTTATACCAATACGGAAAATCCCCGGTATCAGCAAAGATGTGGCTGGAAATGAATGTAGTTGTATTTTTTACAGATCAGCAGCGGTGGGATACCACCGGTGTGGCAGGTAATCCCTGTGGCTTGACGCCCAATTTTGACAAAATGGCCTATGAAGGAACCCATGTGAGTGAAGCTTTTACACCTCAGCCGGTATGCTGCCCGGCCAGAGGTGTGCTGCAGACCGGTAAGCATGCGACGGTCATCGGTACATACCATAATGGTGTGGTTTTGGGCCGCAAACATAAGACCATGGCGGATTATTTTAATGAAGCTGGGTATCATACAGGATACATCGGTAAGTGGCATCTGGGTTCTGGACGCAAAGCAGTTGTGGAGGAAGAACGGGGCGGTTACCAGTACTGGCTGGGTGCTAATTCTTTGGAGCATACCTCCGAGGCCTATCATACGGTGGTCTATGATAATGACAATCAGGAAGTGACATTGCCAGGCTACCGGGTGGATGCTCTAACGGATGCGGCCATTCGCTACATTGATCAGCACAAGGATCATCCCTTCTTCCTGTTTATTTCCTATCTGGAGCCCCATTTCCAGAATTCCAACGACAGCTTCCCGCCGCCGGATGTGGATTATAACCGGGCATATCAGTATATGCCGCCGGATCTGGGTGCCCTGGGCGGCACCGCTTGGCAGCATCTGTCCGGATATTATGGTATGGTGAAGCGTTTGGACCAGGCCCTGGGCCGCGTGCAGGATGCATTAAAGAGTCTGGGACTGGCAGAGGATACGATTGTGCTGTTTACTTCCGACCATGGCTGTCATTTTAAGACCCGCAATAAAGAGTATAAGCGCTCCTGTCATGAGAGTTCCATTCATATCCCTATGGCATTGACCGGAGGTCCATTTACTTCCGGTGGGCGTATGCGCCAGCTGGTGAGTTTGATTGACGTAGCTCCCACACTGCTGGATGCCTGTGGCATTGAGGTGCCGGAGGATATGCAGGGACAGTCCATTTTGCCTTACATTCATCATCCGGAGAATAAAGGTCCGGAGGCGGTGTTTGTGCAGATTAGTGAGTCCCAGGTGGGCCGCGCCATCCGTACCCATCGCTGGAAGTACGCGGTGGAGGCGCCGGATAAAGATCCCATTTGGGATAGCGGTTCTGATCATTATGTGGAGACCTTCTTGTATGATCTGGAACATGACCCGTGGGAGCAGTGCAATCTGATCAATAGTGAGGCCCATGAGCCGGTGTGCCAAGTACTGCGGGAGCGTTTGAAAAAGTGTATGGCGGATGCGGGGGAAGAAGTGCCTGTGATTGAGGCCGCGCCGAAAAAGAAAATGGGCGCCCATAAGATTTTTTATGGTGAGGAATGGTTATGAAAAAAGGCAAATTAAATAAAATCAGTGATGTGGCCGGCGTTACCGTGGGCCACTTTACTGTGAGTAATGAAGAACACAATACGGGCGTGACGGTAATCATGCCCTGTCCGGAGGATACACCATTTATTTTCAGTCATAAGATGGTGGCCTCTTGTGCGGTGCTGAATGGATTTGGCAAGAGTCAGGGCCTGGTGCAGATTGAAGAGCTGGGTACCCTGGAGACGCCCATTGCCCTGACCAATACCCTGAATGTGGGGAAGGTACATGATGCCCTGGTGGAGTATATGGTGGATAAGGCCAGGGAACATCAGGTGAGTCTGCGTTCGGTGAACCCGGTGGTGGGAGAGTGCAACGACAGTTCTCTGAATAAAATCACGGAGCGGGTGATTGGAACTGCAGAAGTGATGCAAGCCATCGAGACTGCCAGTGCCGATTTTGAAGAGGGGGCCGTGGGAGCCGGCCGGGGTACCACTTGTTTTGGCCTGAAGGGCGGCATTGGTTCCGCATCCCGGGTCTTTAAAATAGGAAAGGAAACCTACACCCTGGGCGTTTTGGTGCAGAGTAATTTTGGCTCCACGGCGGATCTGCGTATTGACGGTGAACCGGTGGGCAAGAGGATTGCGGCTGAAATTGCTAAAAATGAGCCGGATAAGGGGTCTATCATGATGATAGCTGCCACGGATTTGCCGGTGACGGATCGTCAGTTGAAGCGTATTTTGAAACGTGCGGGTGTGGGGCTGGCAAGGCTTGGTTCCTACTGGGGCCATGGCAGCGGCGATGTGGTGATTGGTTTTTCCACAGCCCAGCGTCTGGCCTGGGATGATGAAGGTCCCACCCTGGCAGTGCGCATGTTAAATGAAGAGTATATTAATGAAGCGTTTCGGGCTATGGCGGATGCCACAGAAGAAGCAGTATTGAATTCTATGCTGCAGGCGGAGGCAGTAGGAAATCGACATAGTTTGAAAGAATTTTTATAAAAACCATGGTATTTCTGAAATGTTTGTGATATAATGGTGACAACTACTATGTAAGGAGGTTTTTTGTTATGGATTTTATGGAGCAGTTTTCCCTGAAGGGTAAAATCGCCCTGGTAACAGGTGCATCTTATGGTATTGGTTATGCCATTGCCAGTGCATATGCTAAGGCTGGCGCAACCATCGTTTTCAATGATATTAAGCAGGAGCTGGTTGATAAGGGTCTTGCCGCATATAAGGAAGATGGTATCGAAGCTCATGGTTATGTATGTGACGTTACCAATGAGGAGCAGGTTGCTGAGATGATCAAGAAGATCGAGGCTGAGGTTGGTGTGATTGATATTCTGGTAAATAACGCCGGTATTATCATGCGTATCCCCATGTGCGACATGACTGCTGATCAGTTCCGCAAGGTGATTGATATCGACCTGAATGGTCCCTTCATCATGGCGAAGGCTGTTATTCCCAGCATGATCAAGAAGGGTCATGGTAAGATTATTAACATTTGTTCCATGATGAGTGAGCTGGGTCGTGAGACCGTATCCGCTTATGCCGCTGCTAAGGGTGGTCTGAAGATGCTGACCAAGAACATCGCTTCTGAGTATGGTGAGCAGAACATCCAGTGTAATGGTATTGGACCTGGTTACATTGCTACTCCTCAGACTGCACCTCTGCGT
>JAFUJY010000137.1 GCA_017467985.1 Bacillota bacterium | reverse complement strand
TTTAGTCAAGTATTGATTCCTCTGAAACTAATATACATTCTCCCTCGTGTTGAGTCTATTTGTAATATGATGTATTACAACTCTTCGAAATTCTTCCAATCCTCCGCTTTCATTTTTCCAAATCTCTTGATTTATAATGTTTATCCTATCATTTAATTGTTCAATTTTCACTTCTTCTAAAGGGAGTGTCTCATTCGGGAAGTTTTTCTCAAGAACCTGCATAAGAAATTTGGCACATTGGTTCGCCCCAACGAGTTGTAACGCCTCAATTATTTTAACCAAGTTGCTTGATGCAAGTACTTCTTGAATGTCATCCAGAATACTGTTCCAAAATTCCAAACATAACACCAGCAACTGTTCATTCTTAGATAATTGCTCGATGTTATTATTGAAAATAGCGTCTATAAATCGTTCAAAATGGAATGAAGGAAGTTTCTCTATTTTTTGACCATCATCAATATAGAATTCATTATAAGAGGCTGTACGCCATCCACCTATGCGTTTCAGTAAAATATTATATATCTCAAGATTTTTATCACAGATAACGGCATTTCTCTCAAAATAATAGTTATCTTCAAGATAATAAACTTCTGCTCTTGGAACTTCAACGCTGAGCGTTTCTCCATTTTTTATTGTACCAACGTATTGACCATTGATATACATTTTATATGGTAAAAGCGCTCCTGCAAACGCAATTTTTCTATGAATATTAAATCTCATACTCTCCCACCACCACCTCAAACACTCTCATCTTCCCTTCCTTCACCCGCTCTGCAAAGTCCTTTTCATCAAGAATGGGTGTGTCCGAGCACATACCGGCCAGCTTCCTTTGCTTATCTGCACTGTGATTATCTGACCCGGCAAATTCAACCAAGTTATAGTTTTGTGCATACAGCTTGGCCATTTTGTTTTCCAGCTCATTTCTGCAGACGTTGATCACTTCAACGCCGTGAATCTGTCTGGGAAAGAGGCGAATATGATCGATATATGATGCCTCCCGGTAGGGATGGGCTTGTATGACCAGGGCGCCCTGTTCCATTAGCAGCGGGAGTTCTTTACTCTTTTTCATATCCATGATTTCCGGATGGGCAAGATACCACTCTTTATCCAGGCCGTATATCAGAAAGTCCGTCCCCTTGTAGGAGAGTTCTACCCCACAAAATACCCGTATTCCAATTTCTTTTTCCAGCTTTACGGCTTCCTCGTAATCTGAAAAATAAAAATGGATTCGCTCCTCGTAGGGTATTGTTGGATCAATATTGATGTTCCCATCCAGAAAATGATTCGTTATAAAGACACCGTCATAACCAAGCTTTTTATAAAACTCCAAGCTTTCGCGGACACTTGCTTTTCCGCATTTGCTGACCGGCCAGGTATGAAGGTGTGTTTCGTACCGGTATGTTTTTTCATTATTCATTGTGGATTCACCCCTGAATTATCATTGTGGAAAGCATTCTTTATGCTGCATTATATACTCATAATTCAGCTGTACCAGATCCTCTGCGTAGCCATAAAAGGCCTCGTCGCATTCGCACAGGATTTCGTTATCTTCCTCAATCTCCAACTGCTCCATCAGATCCTGCCGTTCCTCCCGATCTACCGGCACGCTCCCGCCAAAAACAGTCAATGCTTTCTGGCAGATCTCGGCTGTTTGGGATGCATCGATCTCGTTAAATGCATCAACCAACTGGTTTGAGAAATTGCCGCTGGAGTTATAAAAGAACTGCCAAAAGCCGCCGTTGTTTACTTCTGCTTCCAGTTCCTGGGCTATGTAGACAATCATCTCATACTCATTCAGATTCTCCATTGCCTCGCCATATTCACATTTTTTACTCAGAACACCATACATGTCTACTACATAATTATTAATTTCCATTGCATTCATCCCTGTTACTCCTTTCAATTCTATATAATCTTAAAATAGCTGTATCACAGAAAAATTACATATATAACACATCCGATTAGCAACAATACTAACCCACCTGCCACTATTACCGCTGCTAACCAGAAGAGAATCAATAGTCCTTCTACCAACAATTGAATAAATTTACATCGTCTTGCGTGCCAATCCTTTACTCCTTGGGGCAAGGGTTTTAATGGATCATCAAGTATCTGGCCAAACAATTCACCACAGAATTCTAGAATAACCTCAAATATAGCTTCCATACTATTCTCTCCACCCGTCCGGCTCTACTTCCACTTCTTCACACCAAAACCGAATTTTTCCATCCTCATAATCCCGCACCGTATACCGCTGCGCACTTTCCCACCCAAGCTTTTTATTGTCCAGGATCTCAAATCCCATGATCTGCATAGGATAGTACAGTTCATCCAGCGAAATACCGGTAACATTTCTGAAAGTACAGTGAAATCTTTTTCTTCCCACATACAGACTAAGTCTCATGATCAGCTGACCCTCTTGACATTTAATCATCAGCTCATCCACTTCTACACTTTTCCCCTGCAGCTGTTCAATACCACTACTCTCCTCAACTTGATACACTGCCATGATCTGCATCTCTCCTCCCTCGAAGGTCATGTCCGGAAGCTCACCTTTCAACTTTTCACGTACTGATAGATACTCCAGCCCATCCTCTACCCTGTCAAATAGGCCATATTGGTTCAGGCGACCACCAAACTGGTCGCCAAGCAACTTTGGACGCCAGATAACATCCGTCATCAATGCAGAATAATAATCACCGTCGAGTTGTCCCACATCATAGCCTAAGAAGGCCTCTTCTTTCGCATAATTATCGTGCAGCGACGAATCAAAGTCTCCCTGTGTCCCCTGCACCTCAACATAAAGAACTCTAAAACGACAGTTTATTTCCCGGCAGACTTTTACATAGTCTGTCATCTGCTTTTCATTTATTAGGTACACATCTATAAAATCATCACATGCTGCAAACTCTTCGCGTGACATTTCTCCTCGGATAATCGCCTCTTCAAGAGGCCACGGATTCGTCTCGATTCCGTAATAGGTCACGCTATTCTCGTATTGAGAAGGCCCCTCTGTAACCAAAAACCCATTCCCACTAAACATCCCTCTACACGCCCTTTTTCTTTTATTTTACCATCTCCGTCCCTGACTGTCAATCTTCTTGCCCCGACCACAAAGGTTTTTGTAAACTCTTGATCGACTGCCTCCAATAAACTAGCCGTTGCTATTTAGAAGTATATTCTAAACAGCAACGGCCTTATTTTACCTCTTCTTATAAACCACCAGTTCCGGATTGGCTCCGTTTTCTTCATAGGTGCATACCAAGAGAAAGTCCATGTTGGCGGCGATGCCGACACATCTGTCACCGCCGAATTCACATTCCAGCTGGCTGCCCAGGTAGGTGGCGTTATCGTCCAGGAATTTGACAATTTGCCCATTGGGCAACCGGTATTCCAGATTGATAAAGCTGCCCGACAGGACGTTAAGGTTTTCCACCTTGGGAAGGCCCTCAATCTGAAGCAGCGTATTGAATTCGTGGATGAGCTGTGTCTTAAATTCTTCGAACTTTTCTCTGCCGCCGATGGCCGCGTACTGTTTCCAAAAGTCCATGGTAAAGTCGCCGTCGGCGTAGCACCATCCGCAGTAGTCTTCGTTGAATGCGCCGTCTTTTTCCCGGCTGATGTCCGAGTCCTTCAGGGGCATGCCGCAGCATTGGCAGACCAGCTCCCTTGGGGAGCCCAGAAGGGTGTTGATCGAAACGTCAAATAGTTTTGACAGCAGTTTCAGGGTTTCAGTGTTAGGTGTTGTTTCCCCCGTTTCCCAGCGGGAAACTGCTTGACGAGTTACGAATAATTTTTCGGCCAGTTCTTCCTGGGAGAGTCCTTTTTTTGATCTGAGTTCAAGAATAATGTCTTTTGTTTCCATAAAATTATACCTCCATACATTGTATGGTTTCATTGTATCACAGGCTGTTTGGTGCATCAAGCAACTGGCTGTTGCAGGGGAGTGAATCAATCACGATAAAACTTCTCCCTCATGAACTTAATTCTCGCCTCCATTGCCCTTTGGGTTGTTGGAGCCTTCTGCACAATGTCAAAGCCGTGCATGGTGCCTTTTGTTTCATTCAGCGATACGGCGACCCCAGCAGCGCGGAGCTTTTCTGCGTACAGAATGCCGTCATCGTGCAGACAGTCGAATTCGGCGGTCTCGATATAGGCCGGTGGCAGCCCCTCAAAACTTTCGGCCTCCACGGGCGAATAATATACATAATCAGGATTGCTTTTATCCACGTTGGTCATGGGACCAATGCGCTGGGAAAGCGTGGAGTTCCACATGGGGGTATCGGTGTATTTTTTGCAGGAATCGCTGTTATTGCGTGCATCAAGGAATGGATAGGGAAGCATCTGAAACAGGAATTGCACGAGATGTTTTCTGTCCCTTGCCATCATGCAGACGCCCACCGCCAAGGTAGAACCTGCGCTGTCTCCGCCGATGCCGATTTTCGATACGTCAATATTCAGCATATCTGCATTGTCGTATGCCCAGCAGAATGCTGCGTAACAATCCTCAAAGAACACGGGATGCTGGTACTTTGGCGCCAATCTGTAATTGACGAAGACCACCCTGCAGCCTGCTTCTTTGGCATAACGCATGGCATTTTTGTAATGATAGCCTGCCGCCGCCAGCACGAATCCGCCGCCATGGAGATAAACAAGGCACGGAGCCTTTTCTTTTATGCTTTTGGGCGACATGAGGAAAACTTCGATCTTCTCTCCGTCATAGCTTGCGATCTCATGACGGCTCACATCCAGCGCTGCATCGCGGTAAATGGCTTTGGGTACTTTCATATTGGGCACTGCCATCGCCAAAAACTTCTCACTAATAGGCGGTGTGAAATGGGAAAATGGAAAAAATTCTTTGCTGATTGGATATTTGCTCATGTGATGTATGACCCCTTTTTCTTTTATTTTATCATCTGTGTCCATGGCTGTCAATTCTCCCTGACTTTGCCCCTGAAAAAACAATTTTTGGTGGGCAAAATGCCCCCGTGTTTGGTCTGTTTAAGGGGGCATGCCCCTGTGTTTGGACATTTCTCGTGGGCATGCCCTCGAATTTAGCCCATTTAAAGGGGCAAACTGCCCACGAATTATCCTGAAAACGGGGGGGCAAACAAAATCGGATAAAAAAAGACCAGTCCGTTTTTCGGCTCATCTGCGCTCCACAATCAAGTTATCGTTGGCCGACCGCATATTTGTACGCAAAAGCCATTCAAAGCGATCATAATAGTCAAGCCCCACAGACCTCAGCAGTTCCCACAGATCCTCCCTGTTTTCGGATGGAGTTCTTTCAGAAATAAAAGTAGGAATATAATTTACCCGATAGTAATCCTTTAGTCGCAAATCCATATTGATGCCCGGAATTCCTTGAAATACGCTGGCCGGAAGGCCATCTACAATGTCCCAATAGGGACTGATGACATATTGAAAGTTTTCCTCATCAAATTCCTGATAATCAATCTGTGCTACACTGATCTTATCTCCGTTCTTCATCACGGCCTTAATAATACCGGAATTGATATATGAAGGTTCACCCACAAGCGGTGTTGTTATTTTGTTCATTGGCTGAAAGTCGGTTTGAATCGCCTGCATGCTATCATT
This sequence comes from Bacillota bacterium, assembly GCA_017467985.1. Classification (GTDB taxonomy): domain Bacteria; phylum Bacillota; class Clostridia; order Lachnospirales; family Bianqueaceae; genus Faecimorpha. The sequence continues at coordinate 1,366 of JAFUJY010000137.1, read as the reverse complement.
CTCCTTGTTTATTTTCAAACTTTTTAAAAAAAGACCGCTTGCGCGATCCTTAATTTTTATGCATTTTTCCTTCAATGACGCTCCACTGTTCTTTCAGCTCCTGGCCGTATGTACTGAAGATTTTGCTGTCCAGGCGTACTTTGTAGTGGGCTTTGATGACTTCATATTCCACCACATAAGAGAGCATCCAGGCTTCCTGCTTTTCGTCTTTGATGCTGGAGGTGACGAACTGCAAAAAGGCTTCGTCATACAGGTGATCCATGCGGATTTTGTAAACGGTCAGCATGATGGTGTCCTCGATAACGTAGGCGGAGAACACGGCCTGGGTGATGGTGACCAGGGCTTCGCCGTTGGATACTACCCAGCCGGAGACCACCAAGCCTACGATGGCAAGCAGGGCCATCAATGCGCTTTTGCTCAGCATTTTGCCGGCGATGAATTTGCTGTAGAAGTTGCTCTCGAAGGTATTGGTGGCATATTTCAGCAACGAGGGCTCAATGGTGTTGTTGTAGCATTCCTCCGTCTCCAGCTCCGACAACTGCACCCTGTAGGCGTTCTGGATGTTGTTTTTGCGGCGGGCCATTTCGGCGTTGTACCAGAAGAGGCCGTCGTCGATGCTGCTGAGAGCCACATACAGCAGCGCGCCGATGATCTGCACACTGAGCAGGACTTCTTTTACCACACCGCCGGTAAACGTGGTGATCAGGGCGAAAATGCAGTTGGCCCAGAATAAATATTGGCACCAGGCATCGATGCGCTGGGAATTGGCATATAATGAGTTGACACTGTTGGGCTTGCTCAAAACAAAATACCTCCTGTTGAGTCGTATAGGTCTATTATAGCGAGTTACAAAGCAAATGTCAACCGACGATTTGCTCCCTGCAAAACCGTAGGACGGATTGCAATAATTTGAACCAAAATCCCCAAAAATATTGCATTTTGTCCTACGGTTTTGAAAGTGGCTCAACCCAGGTTTCTTAATACCGCCAGCGCACCGGGCACGTCCATCTGATTATGCAGATAGGCCGAGCGCAGCTGTTCATCTGGCACCATGTAATCATACTTATCCACCTTGGGGATTTGTTTGTCGCTCAGAACCAGCTTCGGATCATTCACATCCACCTGCAAGTTTTTGCAGCGGGCCAGGAATTCATCCAGGTCCAAACCGCTGGTGATGTGCAGATAATGATCGTGGACACCCACATTGTATACATCCAGGGTGTCTGCCAGACCGCAGGTCAGGAGTTTGCTGATGGTGCGCAGTTCCTTTGTGCCGGTCCAGGGTGCCAGGTAAAAGCTCTTGGCGCCGGTGGGAACCAGGTCCATGCTCAGCATACCGCTGCGCCTTGCCTCCTGGCGGGCATTT
>JAFUJY010000136.1 GCA_017467985.1 Bacillota bacterium | reverse complement strand
CGATGGTTATATGTATGCAGAAACCATGGGTGTAAAGTATAAAATGGCAGTGCCTGTGGAAGAAGCCATGGCATCAACGGTGAGTTTGCCTGATACGGGAGCGGAACTGCTGAAGGAATTGACTGCAGAAAAGACGGAAGCAGGGACGGTTCTTAAATTTAGTGCGGACAGCGCGGCCATGAGTGAGTATATGAATAAAATGATGTCCGTGTCCTCTGTAGAGGGAATGACGACAGGTCTTGAGTATGAAATGGGGGATGTAACAGGTTCTTATACTGTGAATGAAGAGGGTTATATTACCGAAATGAACTTGACTTGTCAGATGAATGTTGATATGATGGGTGAGGTGGTGACTGCAGATATGCAGGTGCAGCTGATTTACAACAATCCCGGTCAGGATGTGGTGATTCAATTCCCGGATTTCACCGGTTATGAAGATTATACAGATCTGTTAGGATAATTTTACAGAAAAGGCGGTATTTAAAATGAAAGAAAAATTGCAGCAGATTTTTAAGGATGTATTTGGTGAAGGGGGCGAGGTGCGTTACTATTTTGCACCCGGCCGTGTGAACCTGATTGGTGAGCACACCGATTACAATGGCGGACATGTTTTCCCATGTGCATTGACCATCGGCACTTATGCAGCGGTTCGTCCCAATAATAAGGGTGCGTTATGCCTGTATTCTGCCAATTTCCCGGAGCAGGGTGTGCGTGAAATCCCCCTGGGTAAAATGGTTTACAAGGCAGAAGATGATTGGTGCAATTACCCCAAGGGTATGGTTTGGGTATTTGGTGAGGCCGGTTTGGAAGTAAAGCAGGGTCTGGACATTGTATATTGGGGCAACATTCCCAATGGTTCAGGTCTGTCCTCTTCTGCCTCCATTGAGGTCCTGACAGGGACAGTTCTGCTGGACCAGTGTGGTTGGGAAATGGACGGTGTACAGCTGGCTTTGCTGGCCCAGAAGGCTGAAAATAAGTTTAACGGTGTAAATTGTGGTATTATGGACCAGTTTGCCATTGCCATGGGGAAGAAGGATCACGCCACTTTCCTGGATACGGCCGATCTGTCCTATCAATATGTACCGATCGCTCTGGAGGGTGTAAAGGTGGTTATTGCCTGCAGCAATAAGAAGCGCGGTCTGGCCGATTCTAAGTACAATGAGCGCCGCAGCGAATGTGAAGCTGCTCTGGCAAAACTGCAGACACGCAAGGATATCCCCGGTTTGGGTGCCCTCACCAACGAAGAATTTGAAGAGATTGCCGATGTGATCGGAGATCCGGTGAAATATCGTCGCGCAAAGCACGCGGTGGCTGAAAACCAGCGGACCATTCAGGCAGTAAGCGCACTGCAGGCGGGAGATCTGTCCCTGTTTGGACAGCTGATGAATGCCTCCCACGTTTCTCTGCGGGATGATTACGAAGTAACCGGCATCGAGCTGGATACTCTGGTGGAGAACGCTTGGCAGCAAGAGGGCGTAATCGGTTCTCGTATGACCGGCGCCGGCTTCGGTGGATGCACCGTCAGCCTGGTAAAGGAAGAGGCCGTGGATGCTTTTGTGGAAAATGTGGGTAAAGCATATCTGGAAAAGATCGGCTATGCAGCTGACTTTTACGCCGTGTCCATTGGTGATGGCCCGGGAAGAATTGGGTAAAATATAAGAAATAAAACCGTAGGACGGATTGCAATACTTTGCGGCTTTTTAGCTGGAATTATTGCATTTTGTCCTACGGTTTTTTTTATGGAGATATGGGTATGTCTTTCGTTATATACATCATAAGGAAGGGAGGACTTAATATGAGATATTTATTAACGGATTGGTTAGAGAGTTATAAAATTATAGATGCCATTGATGAGTGGCGGCCCAAGCAAATTGAGGCGTTTTTGTCGGTGCTGGAAAAAGCCTCCCGGCAGGAACTGCTGGATCATGAGGATGAGCTGTGCGAAGTGCTGATGAAGCTGCTGGAATGTCAGAATGTCGATTATGTGCGGCGCATGCTGGACCTGTTCCCGGAGTGGATGGGCAACGGTTTTCTGCCCCAGGATGAAGATAATTTGCTGAGTTTTTGCATCATGCGGCAGAACATATTGATGCTGAAGTTCCTGTTGATGTACGGTGTGGATCCTAACCAGCAGGACTGGGAGAAGGATGGACTGACCACGGCCATTCAGTATGAAAATTTTGAGGCGGTACTGGCACTGCTAAATCATGGTGCCACCGTTAATTATTGTCATTTTGAGTTGGTGAATGAAAAGAGAAACGGTAAAATCCTGGAGCAGCTCCTGTTAAAGCAGAAGAGATGCATAGATTTGTCGTTGATTGATGCAGTTCGTCGCGACTGGTCCCAGGGTGTAGAAATTTATCTTGCCTACAATGCGGATGTGAATTTTGAAGGATTTGAAGGACTGCAGCCGCTGGATTATGCTGAGAGTGATGAAATGCGCAAGCTCCTGCGTTCTCATGGAGCAAAAAGAAACAGGCGTCGGGAGGAGGCGCAGGAAGAGGAGATCATTGCCAAGCTGGAGAATTATGAAGATGAGATTGGGAATGCAATTCGGTGGGCATCCCGGGGCGACGAAAGTGAGTTTTTGCTGGAACTGGCAGAAAGAGGTCGGTTCCGGTTGCTGCGGTTTATTTTGTCTAAGCTAGAAGACAAGTCCGTCATTGATCGTGAGATGTATTCAGCGGTGGTCCGTCCCGGAAAGGAAGAATATAAGTCATGGGCGGATCGTTTACAGCTGATACGAGAGTTGGACAAGATGGGTATCCAGCTGAGCTACGACCCGATTTACGCGGCGTGTATGAATAAAGAGGAACCCCGGAGTTCCCAGGAAAAAATCGCAGCCATCGAAGTTTTGGAATTTTTCCGGATGCGGGGATGCAAGATGGACGATTATTATGCGGATGGCCTGGCAGATACCGCGTTGGGATGCGCAGTGATGTGTCAAAACGAGCTGTGTATGAACTGGCTTTTGAAAAATGGGGTGCAAGTCCGGGCGATCGGAGAGGAGAGTTACTTGCATTTACTACTGTTTGTGGATGAATTGCAGCCTGAAAAGGCCCAAAGGATCGCCAAGAAGCTGATGGCCATGGGGATGGATCCGGAAGTGACGGATTACGCAGGCAATACCGTGCTTCATGACATCTGCGAATTTTTGTCGGCGAAAAAGCTGGCAGACCGTATAGAGATTGCCTTGGCGTGTGGCGTGGATCCACAAGAAAAAAACAATGCCGGCAAGACGGCATATATAATAGGAAAAGAAAGGGAGGATATTCCGGAGGAGGTGTTGAAAGCTTTGCTGTAAAATCTCTTGCAATCCAACAGCAAAAGGACTATAATAAAGTGGGCGGGAAGCCCGCTTTTATTTTTGCTTAGAGGAGATTTGTATGTCATATAAAAAGATTCTTACCATTCAGGATATTTCCTGCGTGGGCCAGTGTTCGCTGACGGTTGCGCTGCCGATTTTGTCGGCCTGCGGCCTGGAGACCTGTATTTTGCCGTCGGCGGTACTTTCTAACCACACCACCGGCTTTGGCGGATACACTTTTCGGGATCTAACCGACGACATGCCGGCCATTCGGCAGCAGTGGCAAAAAGAAGGAATTCGCTTTGAGGCCATATACACCGGTTATTTGGGTAATACCAAGCAGATCGATTATGTGATGGATATTTTTGATACCATGGGCACATCAGAATGTGTGAAGATTGTGGATCCGGCCATGGCGGATAACGGCAGGCTGTATCCCGGCTTTGATGGGGAATATGTGGCGGCTGTGGGGCGCTTATGCAGCTGTGCTCATGTGATACTGCCTAATATTACAGAAGCTTGTCTTCTTACCGACACCGAATATCGCACAGAATATGATGAGACATACATCCGGATGCTGATGGACAAGCTGGTTAAGTTGGGAGCTAAGACCATTATTTTGACCGGCGTGGCCTATACCAGCGACAAAACCGGTGTGGCCATATTCGAAAATGGCAAAATGAGCTATTATGAGCATGACCGCATTACGGAAGGCTCCCACGGAACCGGCGATGTATTTGCCTCTGCATTTACCGGGGCACTGTTAAATGACAAGCCTGTTTTTGAGGCTGCCAAGATCGCAGCGGATTATACCGTCAAGTGTATTGAGCACACCCGCAAAGATGCCGCCCATTGGTATGGGGTAAAGTTTGAACTGGCATTAAGGGACTTAATGGAAATGTTGAAATAAAAAAGGGATACCGTGGGATATCCCTTTTGTGTTACTTAGACAGCCAAGATCTTCAGCTTACCATTTTCCTGCATTGTCAGCTTGTACAGACCTTTTTCTTCAGAAATAGTACAGTTGTCGCAGACAAATTCAAACTGACTCATCTGGGGCGGCATCTTCAGCCAGACCTCATGCTCGCGACAAGCGGTAAGGGTGGCAGAGAAATGTCCCTTGGCTACATCCCAGTTCATGTTCAGAGAACCGTTGGGGTAGCGGAAGGACTTGACGCGACCCTTCTCCAAATGGGACGGGATTGCGGGCAGGAACTTCAGCAGGTCATTGGAGGCGTAGAAGACCATTTCCTGAATGGCATTGACATATCCCATGATGGCATCCAGCTGCACCGGAGCGAACTTGTGGTTCATGGTCAGGTTCATACCGCGCCAGTCATTGTGCAGGGTGAAGAAGTTACGGATCAGGCAGATTTTTGCCATGTAATTCAGGCACTGCATGGCAGCGGCCCCATCCTCCAGACGGGCATAAATGGCGGACATATGGGCCATGGACCAGCCGGTCTGAGCATCGATTTTACGCAGGCGAACTGCCTTGTCAAAGGCGGGCAGAAGCTCTGCGCCGTGCAGGTCGTTTACCTCAGTACCGGGGAAGACGGGATAAATATGGGAGAGGTGACGGTGATCGTAGCGGTCATCGAAACGCTCATCCTGCCACTCTCGAATGGCACCCTGGTCGTTGGACTTATATTCCGGAATAGATGCAAGGATCTTCTCCCAGCCGGCCAGGCGGTCTTCGTACAGGCCGTGCTCCTTGGCGATGGTGATCAAATTGGTAAAAAACTCCTTGACGATGGCCAGGTCCATGGTGGCATTGACCGCAGTGGGCATGGCGTGGGGAATCACGATATGTTCCGGCGGCATAAAGTTCTGGGGCGAATTCTCGGGAGAAACACTGGGATAAAAATGAATGGTGCCATCAGGATAGAACTGGATAAAATCTTCGTAGAAGTCTGCCACTTCGATCAAATAGGGCAAAAGGGTCTTGTGTAGGAATTCTTCGTCACGGGTATAGAAGTAATAGTTGCAGTAATGTTGAGCCATCCAACCGGAAGCACCCTGCCAGTTCAGAATAACCGGTACCACAGTACCGGGGTTGGACACAATAGGAGAGGTGCCGGGGTTCATATACAGACCCTTCAGGCCCCAAATGTTCTGTGCCAGCTTCTTATAATCCGGAATCTTACGGTTATGGTACTCGTACAGGCCCTTCTGAGTGGAAAGAAGGTTGCCCACATAGGAGTGCCAGTAAATAATCTGGGTGTTTTCGTTGGAAAGGTTCAGCGTCCAGATCAGCTGGTAGTCACCGGGCCACAGTCCGTACAGGGGGAAGGGGTTGGTATGGTCAGACGTACCGCTGATAAACAGGTAACGACCAAACTTCCACAGTTTTTCCACCAATTCCACCGACTGAACATCGGTAAAGGCCTCGTCCATCAAGTCCTCATTAAAATGGTACTTGCCCCGGTAACCCAGGGACAGTTCTGCGCTGCGGTAAAGCTTGCGATGCTTGCGGGCATGCTCAGCCAACAGAGCGTCATAATTCACAGGAATGGCTGCCAGCTTCTTGTGAGCCTTGGCCAGCACTTGTTTGCGCTTGGCAGGATCCTGTTTAATGAAAAGGCTAATCATAACAATGACCTCGGAAGATTCATGAACCTTCAGTCCGGCCAAAGTGGATTCGGACCAACCATCAATGGGACACACACGGGCAACGGCGCCATACAGGGTTCCATCGTCGTTAAGGGCAGTATAATCAATAAAGGTGTCGCCGATATCGCATTGTTTGGAATCCAGCGCATGCTTGGCGTATTTCTCCACCTTATACTCAGAACCGTCATTTTCGTGGATGACCAGGTTGAATTTCAGTTCCAGATCGGCCTGGCTGGATGTGATTTTCTTTACAATAATGTCTTTGGAGCGGGAAACGAAGGAGTAGGATGTACGCTGTACGCCGCTATCTTTCCACTCTGCACCAATTTCACCGGTATCCATGTGGAGGCCGCGAATATAATCAGAAAATCCGCCATGGGGCTGGATCTCCAGCAGGAGGTCAGCTAACGGCAGGGGGGATCCCAACTCGGTCTTATAGTCGTGTTTGCGCAGCTCATTCACCATTTCCCAGCTGGCTTCCCGGAAGTTTTCTTCGTCCATCATTTTGCGCATGCGGGGGAAGGCCTCATGCACATCCGGCACCTCCTGATTCCGGCCACAATGCCACAGATCATGATGAGTCAGGATGGTGGTTTCGTACTTGCAGCCGCCATGCACGCTGGCACCGATGGCACCATTACCGCTGACCAGGGCTTCACGCCAAATATCGTGATGCCAGGTAGAGGGATATTTCATAAATAAAGTGTCTTTGTCGATTCTCATAATCATTGCCTCCTTGCATAAGTCGGATATATTACCATTATAACATATTGCTGGCATTTTTTAATAGGAATACCCGAAATATTTGCAAAAAAGATGTCGTGTTTTTGCAGGTTGTGTGTTATAATTGGTTCGGGGGTGATAAAATGACAGAGTTATCCTTTTCGCTGGATGGGGTTAAGTTTCAAGTACTGAATATTTCCCACGGAAAGATGTTGGAACCGATGCAGGCTCACAGTCATGGGGCTGGTTGCTATGAGGTGCATTATATAATGGAAGGAAAAGGCTTGTTGGTGATTCAGGGGCAGACTTACCAAGGACAAAACAATACGTTATATGTAACCGGTCCGGGGATTGAACATGCTCAGTTCTCAGATGCTCGGGAACCCATGGAAGAGTGCTGTGTTTATTTTTATTGTAAAGGGTCGAGAACTTCCCCGCTGGTCAAAAAATTCCTGCTGGTTCCCTTTTGGTTTGGACAGGATTGTCAGGAAGTTAAAGCGCTAATGGAAAAGATCTTAGATGAAGGAGAGAACCGTCCCACAGGCTATAAAGAGCGGCTGCAGTTGTTACTGGCAGAGCTGATTATTATGTTGATTCGTAATTATGAGCAGGGGACGGACCTGATGGAGCATAAGGATGGAGACGGTTCGGTGGATCGAACCACTCTTACCATAGATCAATTCTTTTTGTATGATTATGCAGAGATGACACTGGAGAGGCTGGCAGCGCGGCTGAATATAAGCACTCGCCAGACCCAGCGCCTGCTGCACAAATATTACGGCAAGAATTTTCAAGAGAAAAAGGCGGAGGCCCGAATGTCCATGGCTGTGGTGATGCTGCAGCAAACCGACAAGCATATCTACGAAATCGCGGAAGAACTGGGCTACTCCTCTCCGGAACACTTCTCCAATGCCTTTCGCAAATACTACGGAGTCAGCCCCAGCGAGTATAGAAAATAACCGTATAAGTTTTTGCAATGTTTTTCCTTTTTTGTGAGAAATGTTTGCAAAAACTTATACGGTTTTATTTTGCTTTGGAAACGGTAGGGTGTGCTTACCTTTTATACTGCTGGGGTGCGGTCTTATACAGATTCTCGCCGTAGCAGTCGATCACCACTGTGGCTGGGAAATCCTCCACATACAGCCGGCGTACGGCCTCCGTCCCCAGGTCCTCATAGGCAATGACCTCGCTTTTTTTAATACAATGGGACAGCAGCGCGCCTGCCCCGCCGGTGGCGGCAAAATACACGGCCGTGTGTTCCTGCATGGCAGCGACAACCTCAGGCAAGCGTTCGCCTTTACCAATCATGCCCCGCAGGCCGTGAGCCATCATGGTGGGGGCATAGGCGTCCATGCGGCCACTGGTGGTGGGGCCGGCGGCACCAATCACCTGACCGGGCTTGGGCGGTGTGGGGCCCACATAATAAATGACAGCATCCGTAGGATCAAAGGGCAGAGGCTGACCTGCGGCCATGGCTTCGCACATACGCTTGTGAGCTGCGTCCCGAGCGGTGTAAATAGTGCCGGTGATGAGAACTGTGTCCCCGGCGTGCAGATCCAGCACAGTTTCTTTGGAAATAGGAACACAAAT